>NZ_JBLUPV010000043.1:0-25542 GCF_048068075.1 Pseudomonas sp. NY15354 | reverse complement strand
GCACTACAACGGCGCCCCCTTCGGCACGCTGAAAGCCGAGGTCGAGTTGCTGCCGCTGCCTCCGGTCGCAAGTCACTCGAAGTTTGAAGTAAAGCCAGACACGATCAAGGCAAATGGCAAAGAGGCGGCAACCTTGGACTTCACCGCCAAGGACATCAACGAAAAGCCTATAAGTGGGTTGACCGACGTCTTGACGTTCATCATTGCCAGCGCAGACAACAAACCGTTGCCACCTGGCGATCTCACGTTAAGCCCTATCCGGGAAACCATCGAGGGCAACTACCGCGCCACCCTGACAACCAAGATTCCGGGCGAGCTGACCATCATCCCTCGTGTCGAAAGCGACACGATGAACAGCCTGAAAGCGAACTTGACCGTATCGACGCTGCCGCCTTCAGAGGCGCACTCCGATATCTACAGTTGGCCCACCAAAATACTCGCAGACGATGTGGATCACAGCACTCATACGGTGGTCGTGCGCAACGAATTTAACCAAGTGATGTGGGACATACTCGATCGTGTGTCGTTCCTCGTGACCGACAAAACTGGAAAACCAGCGGCCGATGTCAATTTAAGCGCAGTCACCTCAACGCCCAGTGGCTATCAAGTGACGCTCCGCGGACCCAACGTAGGTGAGTATGAAGTCATTCCGCTAGTCGATGGCAAGCGCATGGAAACGCTGAAGAGGCCCATCGAGCTGCTGACGACTGAAATCACCGCCTTCGTATTCAATCGTCATGAGTTCCCCATCAAAAGTCAGCTTCCAACTACCGCTTATCTGGAAGGCGTTATAGCTCCCGTATTAGCCAACAATGCCGACCCAACGGACTATGTATGGACCTCGACAGCTAATTGGCTAACGCCTGGCCACAATGGCCCTTATCTTAGGTTCACCGCAAGTCCGGGACCTGACGCTTCGGGCACCATCACAGTTACGGGCACACGCAAAGGCAGCGCCGTATCTCATAGTTACACGCTAAAAATAAAGACGTGGTATCACGTCGAGCCTGATTGGATAACGTGGACTGACGCCATGAATGCCTGTCAAAGCCAGGGGCTTAATCCCGTATCTGCTAAAGAAGTGTCGATAGGAGAAGGCATTCGCACCGTAGGCTCACTGACCTCTGAATGGGGTTACATTCAGACGCATAACTCTGTTACACCCATATGGCTGAGTGATTCAGCAGGAACTGGGCGTCATATGGCGCTCGCCCGGCAACATGAATTGCCTACCGGTAGGGTGGATGTACGTGAGGATGCTGATAAGTTTAGAGGGCTGTGTAGCCGGCAGTTGAAGTAGCTTCCTGGCGTATTGAATGCCTCTGCCCGCTAACAGACCTGACCACTGTCAGCGTGGCCTTCAGCCCAAGGCTACATCCCCCAAACACATCCCCATAAACCGCCGCGCCGCCCTCGACGGCGCGGCGGCATGGGGCATCAATATCGAGAAATGCCGCGTCAGCGGCTCGGGCGCAATGCCCAGCCGATATAGGGCATTGTCTTCATGGCGAATCGACATCGCCGACACGAAGCCAATGCCCATCCCCGCCCGCACCGCTTCCTTCACCCCCTCCACCCCGGCGATCTCCAGCGCCACGCGCATCGCCACGCCCTCCCGGACGAAGGCGCGCTCCACCAACTGCCGTACCCCCGAGCCGCTTTCGCGCAGCACCAGCGGATACGCCCCCAGCGCTTGCAGCGTCTGCACCTGGGCGCCATCGGCCAGCGGATGGCCACTCGGCACGATGGCGACGATCTCGTCCTCGCGCCAGGCGGTGACGCTGGTGCCAAGCGGCAGTTCCTGGCCTGGCGGGCCTTCGATCAAGGCGATGTCCAGCTCGCCCAGAGAGGCTACGATCTCCGCCGTGTTGCCATGACTGGTGCTGATCACGATGTCTGGATAGCGGGTGTGGAAGTCCGCGATCAGGTACGGCAACAGATAGCTCGCCGGCGTGGTGCTGGCGCCGATGCGCAAGGTGCCGCGCTCCAGGCCGCGCATGGCATCGCGCAGGGCCTGGGCCTGATGGAAGGTCTCGCGCAGGCGCTGGGCATGGCCCAGCAGTTGCTCGCCCGCGGCGGTCAGGCGCACGCCCCGCCCGGCCCGTTGATAGAGAGGCTCGCCAAATTCTTCCTGCAACAGCTTGAGCTGGCCCGACACGGCTGGCTGCGACAAGTGCAGCGCGGCGGCGGCGTGGCTGATGTTGCCGTGCTCGGCGACGGTGGCGAAGGTTATCAGTTGCTCAGGGGTCATGAATTCAAAATATCAGCTAAGCGGATATTTGCCATCCTAAATCACGATTTTTTATAAGCTTATAACTGAATTAACGTAGACCTCATCAACTCACCTCGGAGGTCTTACCATGGCCACGGCCCATCCTGCCCCCGCCCTTGCGCCTACCCACGCGACCCGTGGGCGGCTCAACGGCATTCTGTTCGTCGCCCTGTTCGCCCTCGCCGTCACCCAGGTGGCGGCCCTGCCGGCCATCGCGGGGTTGGGGATCAGCCCGCTGATCGTCGGCATCGTCGCCGGTGCCCTCTATGGCAATGCCCTGCGCTATGGGCTACCGGACAGCTGGGCGGCGGGGGTCAACTTCTCGGCGCGCAACCTGCTGCGCCTGGCCGTGGCGTTCTTTGGCCTGCGGGTGAGCTTGCAGGAGATCGCCCAGGTGGGCTGGTCGGGCCTGACGGTGTCGCTGCTGGTGGTGGTCAGCACCCTGCTGGTGGGCCTGCTGGTGGGCATGAAGGTGATGAAGCTTGACCGCGACACCGCCCTGTTGACCGCGGCCGGCAGCGCCATCTGTGGCGCGGCCGCTGTGCTGGCGTTCGAGTCGGCGCTGCGCTCGCAGCCGCACAAAGCCGCCATGGCGGTGGGCAGCGTGGTGCTGTTCGGTACATTGTCGATGTTCCTCTACCCGCTGGCGGTCAGCGCGGGCTGGGTGCAACTGGACACCCTCGGCGTGGGCCTGTTCTTCGGCGGTACCCTGCATGAAGTGGCGCAGGTGGTGGGCGCGGCCAGCAACGTCAGCCCCGAGGCCACCCACATTGCCACCATCGTGAAGATGACCCGCGTCCTGCTGCTGGTGCCGGTGCTGCTGGTGGTGGGTCTGTGGATCAGCCGCTCGCGCCAGCAAGGCCAGGCCCAGGGCGGCGGACGCATCGCCGTGCCATGGTTCGCCTTCGGCTTCCTGCTGCTGGTGCTGGTCAATTCGCTGCACATCCTGCCGACACCGGTGGTGAGCACCCTCAACAGCCTCGACACCTTCGCCCTGACCATGGCCATGACCGCACTGGGGATGGAAACCCGCTTCAGCCAGATCCGCCAGGCCGGCCCACGAGCCCTGATCACCGGCGCGATCCTCAACCTGTGGCTGATCGGTGGCGGCCTGGCGATCACCCTGGGGGTACAACGTCTTTTCGGATGAACGGCAACGGCGAACCCGCTCCCACGACGTCCGCGTCGATCCGCAAGGCACCGCTGAACCTCGCTTTGCGGAACAGCGCTGCTCTGAAGGACACCGCCGAACCTGTGGGAGCGGCGGTTCGGCGCTCCGATTTACCCGCGAATAGACTGGATCAGACAAAATGAGAGCGCTGCCGCCACCTGATCTCGGCGTCCACCGCCACAGCCGTCCCTCTCGCTGTCATCGCAGTACCGCGCTGTACCCAGGCTTTTTCCGTGCCCCCCTCGTTGCCGTGCGTTTTTGTCGGTATGGTGGTGTCCAAGTAGGAAGTTTCATTGCACAGGAAAGACTTAGATGCCCCAACGCCATGTCATCAACGCATCCGTCAGCCCCAAAGGCAGCCTGGAGACGCTGTCGCAACGTGAAGTCCAGCAACTGAGTGAAGTCGGTACCGGCAGCCTATACACCCTGTTCCGCCAGTGCGCCCTGGCCATCCTCAATACCGGCGCCCATGTCGACAATGCCAAGACCATCCTCGAGGCCTACCAGGACTTCGAGGTTCGCATCCATCAGCAAGACCGCGGCGTACGCCTGGAGCTGCTCAACGCACCGGCCGATGCCTTCGTCGATGGCGAGATGATCGCCAGCACCCGCGAGATGCTGTTCAGCGCCCTGCGCGATATCGTCTACACCGAAAGCGAGCTGGCCAGCCAGCGCATCGACCTGGAAAGCTCCCAGGGCATCACCGATTACGTCTTCCACCTGCTGCGCAACGCCCGCACCCTGCGTCCGGGCGTGGAGCCGAAGATGGTGGTGTGCTGGGGCGGGCACTCGATCAGCAGCGAGGAGTACCAATACACCAAGAAGGTCGGCCACGAGCTGGGACTGCGCAAGCTGGACGTCTGCACCGGCTGCGGCCCTGGCGTGATGAAAGGCCCGATGAAAGGCGCGACCATCGCCCACGCCAAGCAACGTATGCACGGCAGCCGCTACCTGGGCCTGACCGAACCCGGGATCATCGCCGCCGAGGCGCCCAACCCGATCGTCAATGAGCTGGTGATCCTGCCGGATATCGAAAAACGCCTGGAAGCGTTCGTGCGGGTCGGCCACGGCATCATCATCTTCCCAGGGGGCGCGGGCACCGCCGAGGAGTTCCTGTACCTGCTGGGCATCCTCATGCACCCGGACAACGCCGGCCTGCCCTTCCCCGTCGTGCTCACCGGCCCGCGCAGCGCCGAGGCCTACCTGCAGCAGTTGCATGCGTTCGTGGGCGCGACCTTGGGCGAGACGGCGCAGCAGCACTACCAGATCATCATCGACGACCCGGCCGAAGTGGCCCGGCACATGGTCGAGGGACTCAAGGCGGTCAAGCAGTTCCGGCGCGAGCGCAACGATGCCTTCCACTTCAACTGGCTGCTGAAGATCGAGGAAGGGTTCCAGCGCCCATTCGACCCCACCCATGAAAACATGGCCAACCTCGAGCTGCGCCGGGACCTGCCACCCCACGAGCTGGCCGCCAACCTGCGCCGGGCCTTCTCCGGGGTGGTGGCGGGCAACGTCAAGGACAAAGGCATCCGCCTGATCGAAGAGCACGGCCCGTATCAGATCCGCGGCGACAGCGCTGTGCTCGATCCGCTGGGGCGCTTGTTGCAGGCCTTCGTTGACCAGCACCGGATGAAGTTGCCCGGCGGCGCGGCGTATGTGCCGTGCTATCAGGTAGTGACCTAACCTGTCACGACCGCTCAGCGGCTGAACTCGCGCCCCACAGGTCCGCACGGCCTTGTGGGGGCGGGTTTACCCGCGCAGCGGACACCACAAGGCCTGCGCCTGCTGCCACAGCATCCCAGATCTACTCGCAACATCCTGCAGACATTTCCTACAACAAGCAGTGAACCTGCTGCGATAAAAACGGTCTTTCGCTGACGGTCAACTCACCGACCGGTTCATCGGCCCAGTCACCGGGCCTTCTTTTGTCCAGTTCCTGCGAAGACCACCATGCCTGATTCCCGCCGCCAAGCCCCCTCCGCCCTCGCCCCCCTGTTCGCCGCCGCCCTGCTCGCCCTCGCCGTCCCCGCGCACGCCGAAGACCCGGCCAGCGATGCACGCTGGGTCAGCGACAGCCTGAGCACCTACGTGCGCAGCGGCCCCACCAATGGCCATCGCATCGTCGGTTCGGTCAAGGCCGGGCAGAAGGTCACGCTAGTCGCCACTCAGGGTGAGTACAGCCAGGTGCGCGGGCAGAACGGCGACCTGGTGTGGATCCTCAACAGCGACCTGCAGTCGGTTCCTGGCCAGGCCGAACGCCTGCCGGCCCTCGATGCCCAGGTGGCGCAGTTGTCCGAGCAGCTCAAGACCATCGACGACAGCTGGAAGAACCGCGTGCAAGGCATGCAGGAAACCCTCGACTCCCGTAAGGCGCTGGTCGCCGAGCTGGAAGCGCGCAACAAATCGCTCAACGAGCAGCTCGACGAGGCGCAGTCGTCGCTGCGCGACACCCAGGCGCGCCTGGGCGATGAGAACAAACAGGTGATGATGCGCTACATGGTCTACGGCGGCAGTATCGCCGGTGCCGGCCTGCTGGCCGGGCTGATCCTGCCGGCGCTGACCCGCGGTCGCAAGCGCAACGACCGCTGGTTCTGACGGCGGCGCTCAGGCGCCCGACAGACGCTGCGAAGATTTCCGGTCGCCTACCCAGGCCCATCACCTGCAGGCGACCAGGCCTGGGCGCACTGGCGCGCTACTTGCCGCGGGCCTTGTTGTAGATGGTCTTGGCGCGGTCGGCCGAGGCCTGGCATTCGGCCATGTTGCCAGCGGACTGGGCCTGCTTGGCCTGATCGAGCAGGTTCTGATAGTCCTTGGCCATGCCACCGTGCAAGGCCTGGCCATCGGTCCGGTGGATGTCCTCGAGTTCCTTGATCTTGGCGGCGCAGTTGGTTTCCGGGTTGGTTTCGGCGTGGACGGTGAAGCTCAATATAGAAGCGATCAGCAGCAGTGTCAGGGATTTCATGGTGTGTTCTCCGTGAGAAAAGCCGGACGTCTGGCAGGCACGTCGGCGGGCCCGACGCAGCCAAAAGCATAGTCTCCCTCGAAAAATCAGCCAGACCTCACTGACGCAGCCGCTCCAGCGCCTGCAGCACATACCCGGTGGCCCGATCCACCTGCCCGTCCCGACAGGCGATTCCCAGCTGCCGCCACAAGCCAGGTCGCAAGGGCCTGCAGGCGATGCGCCGGTCGTGCTCGGCAGCCTCGCCCTCCTGGGGCAGCAAGGTCGCACCGTAGCCTGCCGCCACCAGGCTCTTGATCGCGTCGTTGTAGTTCAGCTCGATACGCGCCTCTGGATACAGCCCCGCCGCCGCGAACCACTCAGCCGTCACCCGCGACAACTGGGTGCTGCTGTCGTTGAGAATCAACGCACGCTGGGCCAGCCAGCTAGGCGTGACCTTGGCCGGTGGCTGCCAGTCGGCCGGCACGTAGGCCATGATCGGGTCACGCCGCCATGGCGTGACCTTCACGGCTTTGCCCGCCACCTGGGGCAGCGCCACCAGGCCGATGTCCAGCGTGCCCTCGCGCAGGCGCGCCAGGGAAGCCTGAGAGGTCAGGACCTGGACGTGCACGTCGATGCCCGGATGCGCCTCGCGCAGGTGCTCCAAGGCTTTGGGCAGCAGGTGGGCAATGGCCCCGGTGGAGGCCCCCAGGCGCACACGTCCGGTCAGCCCCTCCACCTGCCGGCGCACCTCATCCAGGGCCAGATCGGCATCGGCCAGCAGGCGCCGGGCACGGCTCAGCAGCGTCTCTCCCACGGTGGTGGGCCGCACCTGGCCCCGGGTGCGAGTGAGCAGCGGCGCCCCCACGCGCGCCTCCAGCTCGGCCACGTGCAGGCTGATGGTCGGCGGCGCCAAATTGAGCTGGCGGGCAGCCTCGGCGAAAGAGCCGAGGTCGGCGATGATGACCAAGGTACGCAGGCGGTCGAGGCTGATTTCGCGCATTGAGGTCCTCTGGGGCTGGCCTTTTCGCGGGTAGACCCGCTCCCCCAGGTACGGCGTGGATCCGGGTTCAGCGGCAGGCCTATGGGCGCGGATCACCCGCGAAAAAGGCGACACAACCATTCATTTTTTCTGAATTTCAGCATCATGATATTCAAATTTTCTTTCGTCCAGAGGCAGGCGAGCATAGGCCATCCCTCCTGCTAACGGACCCCGACCATGCACACCCCTCTCGTCTTCATCGACGGCGATCAAGGCACCACCGGCCTGCAGATCCACGCCCGCCTGCAAGGCCGCCAGGACCTGCGCTTGCTGACCCTCCCCGAAGCCGAGCGCAAAGACCCGCAGCGCCGCGCCGAGGCCATCAACGAGGCCGACATCGCCCTGCTGTGCCTGCCTGACGACGCCGCCCGCGAGGCCGTGGCGGCGATCCACAACCCGGCGGTACGGGTGATCGATGCCAGCTCCGCCCACCGCACCGCACCCGGCTGGGTCTACGGGCTGCCAGAGCTCGACGCCGAACAGGCCGAACGCATTGCCCAGGCCAAGCGCGTGAGCAACCCGGGCTGCTACCCGACCGGCGCCATCGCCCTGTTGCGGCCGCTGATCCGGGCGGGGCTGCTGCCGGCGGACTATCCGTTGAGCATCCAGGCCATCTCGGGGTACTCAGGAGGTGGCCGCGCTGCGGTGGAGCAGCATGAGCACGCCCGTGGCGCCAAGGTGCCTGCCCTGCAGCTCTATGGCCTGGAATTGGCCCACAAACATGTACCGGAAATCCAGCAGCATGCCGGGCTCGGCGCGCGGCCGGTGTTCATGCCGGGCTATGGCGACTACCGCCAGGGCATCGTACTGAGCATCCCCGTGCAACTGCGCCTGCTGCCAGGCGACGTCACCGCCGAGCACCTGCAGGCCTGCCTCGAGCAGCACTACCAGGGCGCACGCCATGTGCAGGTCATGCCGTTACATCAGCAAGGGCCAGCCCCTCGACTGGACCCCGAAGCGCTGAACGACACCAACGACCTGCGCCTGGCGCTGTACGCCAACCCGGCCCACGGCCAGGTCGTGCTCACGGCGGTGTTCGACAACCTTGGCAAGGGCGCCTCGGGCGCGGCCGTGCAGAACCTCGACCTGATGCTCGCCGCCCTGGGTTAGACTGTGCCTCCCGCGCCGCTCGGCGCGGGATGGTTCGACCCTGCTGGAGCTTGTCCGATGTTCATTCTCAGCCGCCTCGACGGCATGCCCCCCGAATCCTTCCAGAACCAGATCCGCCAGCTGGTGATCGACCACGTCGGTGAGCTGAGCAGCGTGGCCATCACCCCGGACAACCCGTTGTATCCGCTGTATCAGTACGGTGTAGGCCTGGAGGTGCATCAGTATCTGCAGGCCATGGATGGCACCCGTGGCCTGGCCGTGGAACTGACCCTGGCGCTGGATGCCGAAGCCCCGGACCAACTGCTTGGCTTCGCCCTCGCCCTGCCCGCCCAGGATGACGACCAGGCCTGCGTGCTGGCGTTTCTGGCCGTGCACCCCGACCACCGCCGCCAAGGCATCGCCCGGGCGCTGCTGGCCGATACGCAATCACGCTATGCCTGCGTCGAGCTCAATGCGTTTGCCGGGCAGGTGCCGTGGTTCGAGGGAATGGGCTTGCAGGTCGTGAGCGCGGCCGGGCCGCAGGTGCTGATGAGCAGCACCGGTCACGCCAGCGGCGCGCTGGTCGGTCGCCTGGACATCGCCCCGATCTACCGCACCACCGAAGTGCGGCAAATCCACGCCTACCTGCTCAAGCAGCACGGCGACGAAGCCATGATGGCCGCGGAAAGACAGCGCGACGAACGCCTCGATGCCCTCGCGCTACAGGCCCAGGCCTGCGTGAAGCAGCGCAAGACCGTGCATTGAATGCAACACAGCTAGCTTCGTAGGAACTGGCGGAGCCTGCGATGGGCCGCACAGCGGCCCCGACACGCCAGTGTCTATCCTTAGAGGGACTACACGGCAAACACCCCTGAACGCCCATGAGACTGTTCCGCCATCTCACCCTGCCCCTGGCCATCCTCGCCCTGATGGTAGCGTCCGCCCTGCTCGCCTCCCCCTGGATGGGCCAGGGCTTCGAGCTGGCCGACCTCTCCACCGACAGCCATCACCGCCTGACCCGCAAGCTCGAAGACGGCAGCCTGCTGACCCTCGACGCCAGCTCCTCGGTGGATGTGGAGTTCGATGCCACGCAGCGGCATCTGCAATTGCTCAATGGCCAGGTATTGATCGAGATCGCCGCAGGCGATGCGCGACCGTTTCGGATCAGCACGGCCCACGGCACCCTGCGTCCGCTGGCAGGCCAGTTGATCGTCGAGCGTCTGGGCGATGTCAGCGAGGTCAGTGTGCTGCGAGGCCAGGCCGATCTCGAAGACGCCACGCGCCACCTGTCATTGAGCGAGGGCCAGCACCTGCGCTTCGAGGCCAACGGCCCCGGCACCCTGGGTTCCGTGGACAGCGGCACGTTGCAGGCAGCCTGGCACCTGCAGCGCCTGCCGGCCGAGGGCCAGCCCCTGAGCGAGACCCTGCAGCGCCTGGCGCGCCATCGCCAGGGATTGCTGTGGTTCGACGCCGAGGCCTTGCAAGGCCTGCGAGTGTGGCGCGACCTGCCTCTGGATGACAGCGACCAAGCCCTGGCCGACCTGCGTGCCGAGCTGCCCATCAGGGTGGACACCTACACCCGCTGGCTGACCGTGGTGAGCCGATCCGACGCGCAGAAATGAAAACGGCCGGGTCCCCGAGGGGAGCCGGCCGCGTTGCAGGGCAAAGGCGCGTTAGTGGCGCTTGCCAGTGCGGATCTGGTGCACCACGCCCATGGCCACCACGATGGCCGCGGCGATGCCGGTGGAGATCACCAGGATCTGGTAGTCAGGCATGAACGCCATGGTCACCAAGGCCGCCACGATGAAGGCGATCACCAGGTAGGTCAGCCAGGGGAACAGCCACATCTTCAGGCGGATTTCCTTGCCTTCGGCCTGCAGCTTGCGGCGCATGCGCAGTTGCGAGAAGGCGATCACCAGGTACACCAGCAAAGCAATCATGCCGGTGGTGTTCATCAGGGTTTCCAGCACGTCCTTCGGACGCAGGGTCTCGCTGAAGTTGATCAGCGCGCAGAGGATCGCCACCACGCACGAACCCATGATCGCGTACACCGGCACGCCGGTACCGGCACGGGTGATCTTGAACATCGACGGCGCATCGCCACGCTGGCCCAGGGAGAACAGCATGCGCGAGGCGGTGTAGTGGCCCGAGATCAGGCAACTGCTCACCGAGGTCAGCACCACGAAGTTCATCAACAGCTCCGCGTACGGCACGCCCAGCAGCTCCAGGGTACGACGGTAGGCGCCATAGCCGGACTCACCCAGGTGCGGATCGTTCCACGGCACCAGGCAGACGATCAGGAAGATCGAACCCACGTAGAACAGGCACACACGCCAGACCACCGAGTTGGTCGCCTTGACGATCTGGGTGGACGGATCCTTCGCTTCGGAGGCGGCGATGGTCACGATCTCGGCGCCCAGGAAGGCGAACATCACCCCCAGCAATGCACCGATCACCGTGGTGATGCCGTTGGGCATGAAGCCTTCGGCGGTCAGATGGCTGACGCCGCGCACTTCACCGAACTGCCAGATGTTGAACACCGCTGCGGTGCACACGGTCAGGAAGCAGACGATCGCCACCACCTTGATCAGGGCGAACCAGAACTCGAACTCGCCGTAGTGCTTGACGTTGAAGAAGTTGACCGTGATCAGCAGCAAGGTCGTGGCCAGCACGAACACGTTGACGCTGACGCCAGGGAACCAGCCATGCAGGATCTTGCCCGCCACGTAGGCTTCCCAGGCCATGAGGATGACCCAGTACCACCAGTACAGCCAGCCGATGGTGAAACCGGCCCAACGGCCGATGGCGCGGTCGGCGTAGGTAGAGAACGAGCCAGTGTCCGGCGAGGAAGTCGCCATCTCGCCGAGCATGCGCATGATCAGCACCACCAGGATGCCGCCAGCCAGGTAGGCCAGGACCGCAGCCGGGCCGGCGCTGTGGATCACGCTGCCGGAACCGACGAACAAGGCGCCGCCAATGACCCCGGCAATCGACATCATCGTCAGGTGGCGCGACTTGAGCGAGGCACTGAGCTTGCTCTCGTGCTCTCCCTTCGCGGTGGTGGATGTGGATGTTGCGTCCATCAGTTGTGTACCCCGTGCTTCTTTTTATCCAAGGAAAAACTGTGAAACCCCGATGGCTATCGGTCTCACCTAACATCAGTACTTATGCGGGCAGGAAGGTGTGCCAAGGCACACGCAGGCCTTCCATGGCGGCCTGCTTACGCGTCCGAAGGCTGGCCCCCGGACGAACTGAAACCTGTGCGGGCCGAGCGGCGAAGGCCCGGTGCGACGAAATGAAGGTGCGAGGCGAACCTCGACGGCAAAGCAGCGAATTTGTGATTGTGCATGACGCTGACATGTACGCTGGTGGCGATAACTGACACGTAATGTAAAAATGTCTGCCACACAGAGCCATGCACAGTGGCACGAAATACGCACTGCACTGTACAGGCCGCCAATGCAATACACCCGCGACACCCTGCAGGCGCTTGGCGATACGCACCCCTGAAGGCACCCGAATGCTGCAACTACACCCCGACTCCTCCACACCGCTGGTCAACCAGATCATCGATGGGTTGCGCGAGCTGATCGACAAGCAGACCCTCAAACCCGGCGCCAAGGTCCCCTCGATCCGCGCCTTCGCCGCCACCTACTCGGTGAGCACCTTCACCGTGGTCGAAGCCTATGACCGCCTGGTGGCCCAAGGCCTGCTGGTCAGCCGCGGCAATGCGGGGTTCTTCGTCAACCGTGCCGCGGGCGAATTGCTCGAAAGCCAGCAGCAGGAGGCCGATACCACCCGACCGACGTTCAACTCCGAGTGGTACCTGCAGCAGATCTTCGAGACCCGCCAGTTGCCCTACAAGCCCGGCTGCGGCTGGCTGCCCAACGACTGGATGTACGAAGACGGCCTGCGCCGTGGCCTGCGCCAGGTGGCCGGCAGCCCCCTTGAGCTTTCCGGCTATGGCGACCCCATGGGCCTGCCCGAGCTGCGGCTGCTGACTGCGCAGAACTTGCAACAAGAACTGTCGATCGTCGCCAATCCTGCGCAGTTGATGCTCACCCACGGCGCCAGCCAGGCCCTGGACCTGGCCGCGCGCACCCTGGTACGTCCGGGCGATGTGGTGCTGGTGGACGACCCCGGCTACCCCAACCTGATGAGCATCCTGCGCACCCAGGGCGCGACCCTGGTCGGCGTGCCGCGCACCCCGGCAGGCTACGACCTGGACCAACTGGAGCGCCTGCTCGCCCACCACCGCCCTACAGCCTTCTTCACCCAGCCGCACCTGCACAGCCCCACCTGTTCGCGCACGCCCCTGCCCCAGTTGCATCGCCTGCTGCAACTGGCCACCCGCCATGGTTTCCGCCTGGTGGAGAACAACCTGTACGCCGACATGATCGCCGAGCCGCAGCCATGCCTGGCCAGCCTCGATCACCTGCAACAGGTGGTGTACGTGGGTAGCTATTCCAAGAGCATCTCGCCTAACGTGCGGGTCGGCTACCTACTGGCCAACCCCGAACTCATGCAACAGCTGCTGCACCTGAAGATGCGCTCGGGACTCACCACCTCCCAGGTGATGGAGCGCGTGGTGTATGCCGCGATCATCGACGGGCGCTGGCGCAAGCACCTCAAGCGCCTGCGCCAGCGCCTGGCCGAAGCCCACCAGGAAGTGGGCCGGCACCTGCACCGGCTGGGCTTCGAGCTGTTCACCGAGTCCGACGAAGGCATGTACATCTGGACCCGCCACCCCGCCATCCCCGACAGCGCCGCGCTGCTGGACGATGCCCTGGAGCAAGGCATCATGCTCGGGCCTGGCCAGCTGTTCATGGTCGATGCCAAGGCCACCGGGTGGATGCGCTTCAACGTGGCGTTCAGCACGGAGCCGGCCATGTGGGAATTGCTGGAAAAGGTGCTGGTCAAGCACGTGCGCCGGGGCGGCATGTAAACCCCGACGGCGCCGACCGCACGCTCAACGCTAAACTCAAGCCACCACCGGTTTATCATCGAACGCCACCATGCCCGATCGCCCGTTCAACGACCGCCTCGACTGGAACCTGCTGCGCACCTTCCGGGTGATCGGCCAGGAGCTCTCCATCAGCCGGGCCGCCGCCCGCCTGCACCTGACCCAACCGGCGGTGAGCCAGGCGCTCAAGCGCCTGGAGGAGCAACTCGGTCGCCCGCTGATCGCCCGCCGCGGGCCGCGTTTCGTGCTCACCGAGGTGGGCGAGCGGCTGTTCGCGCTTTCGGGCGAGGTGTATGGGCAGGTCGCGCAAATCAGCGGTCTGCTGGAACAGCCGAGCGAAGAGGTCGTCGGCAAGGTGCGCCTGTTGATGATCAGCCGCTTGTGCTGCCAGCGGTTCGATGACTTCCTGGCACGCTTTCACCAACAGTACCCACGGGTGGAAATGGAGATCGAGGTGATGCGCAGCACCGACATCGTCGCCGCCCTGCAGGAAAAAACCGCCACTGCCGGCCTGAGCCTGAGCCGCCATCGCCATGCCCGTCTCGAGCAACGCCTGCTCCAGCGCCAGCGCTATGCGTTCTTCTGCGGCAAGCACCACCGCTTGTTCGGGCAGGCGCAGGGCAACCTCAAGCAGGAGAACTTCGTCAGTTTCAGCAGCGACCAGATCGGCGGCATGCTCTCGCCGTTGACCATCTTCCGTGACCAGCAAGGCTTCACCGGCCGCATCGTTGCCTCCTCGCCCAGCTTCGAGGAAGTACGCCGGTTGGTGATCGCAGGCTTCGGCATCGGCTGCCTGCCCGAGCATGGGGTGCAAGAGGAGGTGGCCGCCGGGCTGTTGTGGAAGCTACCGCCGCTGGAGGGCATCGCCGATGTGGATGTGCACCTGCTGTGGAACCGCGACCAACGCATGAGCCGGGCCGAGGAAGCCTTCATCGAGGGCCTGCGCGAAAGCCTGGCGTAAACCCAAGGGCCGCAAAGCGGCCCCCGCCGCCAGCGCCGCAAGTTGGATCCGATCCGCCAGCTTGTGTATGCTCCCCGCCATAGCCAATCGCCACTATTGAAGCGATCAGCCCCTGCCCGACCAAGGATCCCGCGTTGCCCAGCCATACCACCCGCCACACCATCGCTCGCCAATGGCAGTTGCTCAACCTGCTGCCCCATCGTCATCCCGGCATGAGCGCCACCCAGCTGCAAGCGGCATTGGCCAGGATCGGCCACAAGACCACCAAGCGTACGGTCGAACGCGACCTCAACGAACTGGCGACACTGTTCCCCTTGCATTGCAACGCCAAAGGCATGCCCTACGGCTGGCACTGGCAGCCGGGCCTGAACCTGGACGACGTACGCCCCCTGCACCCGAACGACCTGGCCAGCGCGCAGCCGGTGCAGTTGCACGCCTGGGTCGACGACGCCCTGGCCCGACGCCTGCGACAACAGCCGCTGGCCGAGGACATGCGCCTGGACAGCCTGCCTGAGGGCGGTGCTCAGCTCACCGCCACGGTGCTGGACAATACTGCCTTGATGGGCTGGCTGCTGTCCCACGCCGGAGCCATCCGGCTGCTGGCGCCCGAGGCGCTGCGCAGCGCCATGCTCGAACATCTTCGCCAAAGCCTGGCACTGCATG
This sequence comes from Pseudomonas sp. NY15354, assembly GCF_048068075.1. Classification (NCBI taxonomy): domain Bacteria; kingdom Pseudomonadati; phylum Pseudomonadota; class Gammaproteobacteria; order Pseudomonadales; family Pseudomonadaceae; genus Pseudomonas; species Pseudomonas sp. NY15354. Next base: position 10,440 of record NZ_JBLUPV010000043.1, on the reverse strand, counting down.
ACGGGCACAGTTGAACGAGCACTAGCGGATCGAATGGAATCTTTGCGCGCGCACGACAGTCGGAATTAGCAAGAGGCCAGCCGTACCGAGCCCCTTTCCCTCCACTGACGCAAGGACTCAACCATGGTCACGATCCTCATCATCATCCTGATCCTGCTGTTGATTGGTGGTTTGCCTGTATTCCCCCACTCCCGCGCCTGGGGTTACGGCCCTTCCGGCATCATCGGCGTGGTGCTGGTCGTGTTGCTGGTGTTGTTGTTGATTGGCTACATATGAGTGAGCGCCTGTGACGGCCCATTCGCGGGTAAACCCGCTCCCACAGGAAGCACTGCAAGCCGCGTGGGCGTGAGTCTCGCACTGACCTTGTGGGAGCGGGTTTACCCGCGAACCAGGCACCGCCAATCAGTCGGCCGGCCTCCCACAGGAAGCACTGCAAGCCGCGTGGGCGTGAGTCTTGCACTGACCTTGTGGGAGCGGGTTTACCCGCGAAGCAGGCACCGCCAATCAGTCGGTCTGCTTCATCAGCGCCAGCTTGCGCCGCTGTCTCAGGGTCATAACCCCCAGCGCCAGCACCGCTACCGCCAGCACCGCCAACAGCACTATGACTTCCCGGCTGTACCGCCCCACCCAGGCCGGGAACCCCACCAGCTCCCGGTATACCTGCACATCCGCCGCCCCACCGGCATGACGAATGCTGATCCCGCCCTGGCGGATCAGCGAGTAGTCGGAATCGAAGTACACCCATACCTTGCACGCGCCCTCCCGCTCGATGGTATCGATGTCGAGGGTGCTGGTCGGCGCCTGGAGGATGTTGTCATTGCCGGCATCGTCGCGGATCTGCACCAGCCCCTTGGCTGGCAGGCGGATGTGCACATTCTTGAGTGGCGCCTGGCCCTTGTTGCGCAGCTCGATGAGCAGGCCGGTGCGATGGTCCACCAACCCCGCCTCGAAGGGCTTGGCGAACAGTTGCAGGTAAGGCGCCTGGGCCAGCTCGACCAGCTTGTCGACCTGCTGATGGTCCAACACCCCCTTGCCGATGGCGCTTACCTGCGCGTGCAGACGCTCGTACTTGAGCAGGTCGTTGGCGGTGCTGATGCGTTCGCTGAACTGGCTCGGGTAGGTCAGGTAGGCGTAGGTCAGGCGCGCCTCCAGGCCGCTGTCGTCCTTGAGCGCCATGTACAGCGCTGCAACCGAGGTCGCGACGACCAGCACGCCCACGAGGGCTTTCCCGACTTTTTCCCAGCTCACCTTGGCGGTTCCTTTTTTTGCTGTCTTGGCGATACGCAATGGCCGGCAAAGGGTGCCAAGGTTCGGGGACTGGGGCAAGGGTGAGAAACGTGGGCCGCAACGCGGCCCCCGTGAATCAATCAACGCCCGTCGAGCACCTCCTGGACCGTGGCCATCACCTCACCCGAGCGCACCTGCTCGGTCACCGCGACGATGTCCGGATAGAACGCCCGGTCCTCGTCGGCCACCGGCACTCGGCTGCGCACCAACGCATACAGGCCACGCGTGGCACTGGACGCCTTGGCCGGGTCATGGAAGTCCAAGGCCTGACAGCCGACCAGCAGCTCGATGGCCAACACCGACTCCAGCTTGCGCGACACCTGGTAGGCCTTGATCGCCGCATTGAAGGCAAAGCTCACCGGGTCTTCCTGGTTGCCGCAGGTCGACACGCTGTCGATGGTGGCCGGGTGCGACAGCACCTTCATCTCGCCGAGCAGCCCCGCCGCGGTGTACTGGATGATCATGTAGCCGTTGTTCAGCCCCGGGTTGCGCACCAAGAAGGCCGGCATCTCACTGAAGTGCGAGTTGACCATGCGGTCGGTGCGCCGCTCGGAGATTTTCGCCAGGTTGGTCATGGCATTGCACAAGGTGTCGGCGGCCATGCCCACGAAGGAGCCATCGAAGTTCGCCCCGGAGATGGCCACACCGTTGCCCTCCTCGGTCGGGTAGATCACCGGGTTGTCACCGGACGAGGCGATCTCATTGTCGATGCAGGCCTGGGCATAGGCGATGAAGCGCTTGGAGGCGCCGTGCACCTGGGGGATGGCGCGCAGGCTGTAGGTATCCTGCAGCCGGTAGTCGATGTTTTCCTCGATCAAACGGCTGTCAGCGAGCAGGCGCTTGATGCTGCTGGCTGTCTGGGCCTGCTCGGCATAGGCCTTGACCGAGTGGTAGCGCGGGTCGAAGGCGCGGATGGTGCCCTTGAGCACTTCGAGTGACAGCGCCGCAGCCACGTCGGCCACCTCGGCAGCCTGGTTGGCGTTGTATTGGGCCAGGGTGGCGATGGCGGTGACCGAGGTGGTGCCGTTGAGCATCGCCAGGCCTTCCTTGCACTGCAGCTCCAGCGGCTGCATGCCCACCTGGCGCAGCGCCTGGGCGCCATCGATCCACTCGCCCCCCGCCACCTTGGCCTTGCCCTCGCCGATCAACACCAGGGCCAGGTGCCCTTCAGGCCCCAAGTAACCCACCGAGCCCTCACCGGGCGCAAAGGGCATGACATCGTTATTGAGCAGCCCCGCGATCTGCTCCAGCAGCGCCATGCGCACGCCAGAGAAGCCCTTGCCCAGGCTGACCAGGATCATCAGCTGGATCGCCCGCACCTGCTCGCGATTGAGCGGCTCGCCCACCGACACCGCGTGGGAGCGCACGATGTTCACCTGCAGGGTCTGGGCATCTTCCGGCGAAATGACATGGCGCACGTTGTCGCCAAAGCCGGTGGTCACGCCATAGACCAAGCGGTTCTCCGCCAGAAAGCGCTCAACCAACCCACGCGAACGATCGACACGGGCGCGATAGGCGTCGGAAAACTGCACCTTCGCGCCATAGCGCGCCACCGCGATGAACTGCTCGTGGGTGGGCTTGGCGTCGTCCAAAACCACAGTGGAAATAGCTTGGGGATGAATACGCATTGCTCTGCTCTCTCTACTCGTTGGCCTTTTTCAGGGCGCAGGAAGCCCGTCCTGTGCAGGAACAGGCGAAAAATCGTTGATGTGTGTAGGAATCAGGCCTGACTGAGAATGAACCGGCTGAAACGCTCCGAGCGCTGGTCCTTGAACATCTCCTCAGGCGAACCCTGGGCCTCGATCAGCCCCTGGTGCATGAACACCACCCGGTTGGACACGTTGCGGGCAAAGCCCATCTCGTGGGTCACCACCAGCATGGTCCGGCCCTCCTCGGCGAGCGAGCGCATCACCTTGAGCACTTCGCCGACCAGCTCCGGATCCAGCGCCGAGGTGGGCTCATCGAACAGGATCACCCGTGGCCGCATCGCCAGGGTGCGGGCGATGGCCACCCGCTGCTGCTGGCCGCCGGAAAGAAACGCCGGGTAATGGTGGCGCTTGTCCGCCATGCCGACCTTTTCCAGCAGCGCCTCGGCCTGCTCGATGCATTCGCCCCGTGGGCGCTTCTGCACATGCAGCGGCCCTTCGATGACGTTTTCCAGCACGGTCATGTGCGACCACAGCCCAAAGCTCTGGAACACCATGCCCAGCTCCGGACGCAGGCGGTCCACCTGGCGCCGGTCGGCAGGCACCGGCAGGCGATGGCGACCGCGTTTGAAGGCGATCTGCTCGCCGGCCACGTGGATCTCCCCCGCATCGGGCGTCTCCAGCAGGTTGATGCAGCGCAGGAAGGTGCTCTTGCCCGAACCGCTGGAGCCGAGGATCGATACCACATCCCCTTGATGGGCCTGGAGCGAGATGCCCTTGAGCACCTCCAGGTTGCCGAAGGATTTGCGCAGGTGCTTGATCTCGAGCACCGGATCGTTGCCAGTTGTCATGCCACTTACCCTCTTCGCACGCTCAAGGCGTACTTTCTTGTTGTCGGTCGCGCGGCGGCCGGTTGCGTAGGCGACAGCCAGCGCTCGACCCGCGCCAGTGTGCGGACGATCAGGAAGTTCAACACCAGGTAGATCAGCGCAGCGCAAAGGAACACCTCCAGCGTGCGGTAGGTCTCGGAGATGATCCGCTGGGCCACCCCGGAGATCTCGTAGACCGTCACCAGGCTGGCCAGGGAGGTGGCCTTCATCATCAGGATGACCTCTGTCGAGTAGGCCGGCAGGCAGCTACGCAGGGCGATCGGGATGATGATCCGCCGCGCCAGCAGCCAACCGGACATCCCCGCTGCCCGCCCAGCCTCGATTTGCTGCGCCGGCACCGCCAGAAGCCCGCCGCGGAAGATCTCGGCCATGTAGCCGGCCGTGCACAGGGCCAGGGCGATCACCGCGCACGCCAGTGGGTCGCGCAGCACCGGCCACAGCGGGCTCTGGCGCACCTCGGGAAACTGGCTCAAGCCGTAGTACAACAGGAACAGCTGGATCAGCAGCGGCGAGCCGCGGAACAAGAAGATGTAGCCCCGCGCCAGGTGGCGCAGCGCCGCCACGTCACACACCCGCAGCCACACCACACCACCGGCCAGCACGGATCCCAAGCCCACCGAGGCGGCGAACAACACCAAGGTGGTGGGCAAGGCGCGCAACAGTTGCAGCAGGGTGTCGCCTAGAAACACAAAGTCGATCGACATGTTCGAGCCCCTTTTTCAACCGCGCCGCAAGGTTCTGCCGACCCGCAGCTCGGCACGCGAAAACACCAGGTTGGAACACCCCGTCAGCAGCAGGTAGAGCGCACACCCAGTGAGGAAAAACAACACGAATTGCCCGGTGGACGCCGCCGCCACGCGGCTGGCGCGCATCAGCTCGACGAGCCCTGTCACCGAGATCAGCGCCGAGTCCTTCAGGCTGATCTGCCAGACGCCACCCAGCCCCGGCAGGGCAAAGCGCAACACCTGCGGTGCGATGATCCGCCGAAAGCGCAGCAGCATCGGCATACCGATCGCCTTGGCGGCCTCCAGCTCACTGCGCGAGACCGCCTGGAACGCCCCGCGGTAGACCTCGGCCTGGTAGGCCCCGGACACCACCCCCACCGCCAGCGCCCCGACCATGAAGGCCGGCATGCCGACAAAGCCCTTGGCACCGAACAGCTGGCCGACCTGGCTCACCAGCGCCGAGCCGCCATAGAAGAACAGGTAGATCACCAGCAGCTCCGGTACCCCGCGAAACACCGTGGTGTAGGTCTCGCCAAGCCAGCGCAGCAGCGCATTGCCCTGCAGTTTCGCCGCCGCCACCAGCGCACCGAGCAGTGCGCCGACCAGCAAGGCCGCCAGGGTCACCAACAACGTCATGAGCGCGGCCAGCAGCAGGACACTGCCCCAGCCGGTCGCGCCGAACCCGATCAAATCGATCACGTGCATACCCCACTCATCAGCGTGTCTGGGTACGGCAAGCCGAGGGCCGCCGCACGTCTGATCTGGTCGGCAGGCCCCTGGTCGAGGCCTGCCGACACCCCTGGCTCAATGCGTGGGCGGCGTGAAGTCGTGCTTGAACCACTTGCGGCTGAGCTCGGCAATGGTGCCGTCGGCGATCAACGATGCGATCGCCGCGTCCAGCTTGGCCTTGAGTTCCGGCTCGCCCTGGCGAATGCCGAAGGCCTCGCCTTCACCCCAGATCGGCCCGTTGATCGCAGGGCCCACCAGCACCACATCGCTGCCGCCGCGCTGCATCTCCCCGGCAAGAAACCCCAGGTCTTCGAAGACCACGTCCACCCGGCCGTTTTTCAGGTCCATCAACGGCTCTGGTGGGGTCTTGTACTCGCGAATGGTCGCCACCTGGCCGAACTGGTCATGGATGAACTTGCTGTACACCGTGCCCGAGACGATGCCGATCAGCTTGCCCTCGAGCTTCTTGCGCAGCGCATCGACCAGCGGGCCGTCCTGGGCCGCATCGCCACGCAGGCTGAGGCTACCGCCGCCCAGGTCGATGCCACTGCTGCGCAGGGCGACGAAGGTGGCCGGCGCCTTGGTGTAGGGGCGGGAGAAGTCGATCACCTGGCGCCGTTGCGGGCTGATCGCCAGGGCATCCATCACCACATCGAACTTGCCGGCCTTCAGGCCCGGAATCAGCCCGTCCCAGTCCTGGGCGACGATCGTGCAGCGCACCTGCATGCGCTCGCACAGCACCTTGGCCATCTGCGGTTCGAAGCCGTCGAAACTGCCATCCGGCAGCGTGCGGTTCCAGGGTTCGTAGACACCTTCCGTGGCGATCTGAAGGTTCTCCCACTCCTTGGCGGGAGCATTGAAACTGGCCAGGGTCATCAACAGCGAGCAAGCGGCGAATCCGAGTTTCTTGTTGTTCATTGTTATTCTCCGATGCGGACCTTAAAGGTCGTCAGGGGCACGCGGGCAAGGCGGATCACGGTGCTACGGGTGTTGCGAACAGCACGACTACTTGCCGCCCAACGCCAGGACCACCGGCGATGTCGGGCGGGCACAACACAACAGGACATGCCCAGGCGCGGGCTCGGCCAACGGCGCTTCGGCGTACTCGACCGTGCCGCTGAGCAGCGGGGTCATGCAGGCATTGCACAACCCAGCTCGGCAACTGAACGGCGGCGTCAGGCCCGCCTGCTCGGCGCAATCGAGCAGCGATGGGCAGGCGGCGTCCCAGGGCACCGCCTGGCCCGACGGCTCGAAGCGCACGCTCAGCGCGCCCTCGGCCGCTGGCATCACGGGGGCCACCGGTGGCGCGGCGGGCTCGTCCTCATCGAGGATCGTCGCCGGGCCAAAGAACTCGTAGCGAATGCGCGAACGCTCGATGCCCAGGCCGCGCAACAGCCGCCAGTTGGCCTGCATGAATGGCCGGGGGCCGCACAGGTAGGCGTCGTAGTCATCCAACGGCATCAGCCCTTGCAGGGTCTGGCGGGTCACCAGGCCACTGCTGTGGTGATGGCCGCTTTGCAGGTCCTGCGCCGTGGGCGCCCGGTAGCAGAAGTGCACCTGCACCCCGGGGCGTCTGGCCGCCAGCGCCAGCACTTCCTCGCGCAAGGCATGCACGCCGCCGTTCTCGCAGGCGTGGACGAAATACACCGCCCGCGTCGAATGCGTCACCAACCGGTGCAGCATGCTCACCATGGGCGTCAGGCCCACGCCGCCACTGAACAGCAGCACGGGGCGGCCGCTGTCTTCGTCCAGCACGAAATTGCCTGAAGGCCCGGCGATGTCCAGTTGCCCACCCACCTGCAGCGCCTCATGCAGAAAGCTCGACCCGACCCCCGCCGGCACCTCAGGCAGGTGCGCCGGGGCCTGCTCGTGCTTGACCGAGATGCGCAGGTGCCGCGCATCGTCCGGGTCGCTGGACAGGCTGTAGGCACGCAGCACTTGCGGGCCCTGGGCCTGGGGGATGCGCACGACGATGAACTGCCCCGGACGAAACGCGATGGGCGCATCGTTCAGCGCGGGCTTGAGCAGCAGCGAGGTGATGGTCGCGCTCTCGCGTACCTTGGCCGTCACCTCGAAGCGCGCAAAGCCCTGTGCGGTGGGAAGGGCGTCAGGCATGGGAATCCACCTCGACAGCGTCCAGCAGCCCAAGGGCCGCCTGCTGCTCCTCACGGATCAAGCGCTCCATGCCACGGCGAAAACGCAGGGGGCCAGCGTCGATGGCCAGGTCGATGTTCGGGCTCTGGCGCTGCTTCATCCCGGCATGCACGGCGGACAACACCACCCGGTCTTCCTCGAAGGCGTGGCGCACGTCGGCAGCGAACTGGCGAGAGACCTCCACGTCATCGGCATCGAAGTTGCGCAACTGGAACCAGTAGTAGCGGGTGCGGTTCTCGTCGACCGGGGTCATGAAGTTGTAGGAGTCCATCAGGAAGGCTTTTTCGTGCACCGGCGCGCCGTCCCCGCCGCTGCCGGCCGGGGTGTGCACGCCCTTGATGATGGCGTGGGCCGGATAGCGCACTTCGTAGTACTGCAGGCGGTCGCAGCGACCTTCGAACTTGAGGTACTGGCGGTAGAACGGCGCGGCGTCGATGTCATGCAACCAGCGCGAGACCACCACGCCATCGTCGTTCACCTGGGTCTGCAAAGGCTCGGACTCGCAGGCCGCGATGCCGAAGCTGCTCTGGTGGACCCAGGCCACGTGGGATGGGTCGAGCAGGTTGTCGGTCATGTACAGGTAGTTGCAATCGATGGTCATCGAATCGCCCCGGTTCAGGCCCCAGGCCGGGTCATCCCACTCAGGGATCTCCAACAGCTTGGCGTGATCGGCCAGCGCCGGGTCGCCCATCCATAGCCAAACCAGGCCGTAGCGCTCGTGCACCGGGTAGCTGCGCACCTTGGCCGCCTGCGGGATCCGCGACACACACGCGGCCTTCACGCAGGTGCCGGCGCCGTCGAAGGTCAGCCCGTGATAGCCGCACTCGACCGTGTCGCCCTGCAGGCGCCCCATCGACAGCGGTAGCTTGCGGTGTGGGCAGGCGTCCTCCAGCGCCACCACCGCGCCGTCGGCCTTGCGGTAGAGCACCACAGGCTCGCCCAACAGCGTGGTGGCGTGCAGCGCTTGCTTGACTTCGGTGTCCCAGGCGGCGGCGTACCAGGCATTTCTCAAGAACATGGCGTGAGGCTCCTGTTGTTGTTGTCTTGGGCTGCATCAGGTTCTTGGAACACAGCCTAGGCCTGGGGGATACAAAAGAATAGATAGTGTTTTCTGTTGATTTATTTAGTTTTTCTAAACTACAAATAGAGTGCCTTTCCAATGTTCGAGGGGTATGGCACCGGCGTTGCCGGTGATCGCGGGGCAAGCCCGCTCCTACAGGTACAGCGGCGCATGTTGGCGTATCGCAAGACCTGTAGGAGCGGGCTTGTCCCGCGATCAAGGGCGAAGCCCTTGCCATAGCCGCGCCAAACCCAACCAGCGAGAACCCCATGAGCCAACTCCCTCCCTTGCGAGCCCTGGAAGTCTTCGAAGCCGTCGGCCTGTGCGGTGGCATCACCCAGGCCGCCAGGCGCCTGGGCATTTCGCCCGGCGCCGTCAGCCAGCAGATGAAGATTCTCGAAGAGGCCGTGGGTCTGAGCCTGACGGTCAAGGAAGGCCAGCGCCTGCGCCTGAACGCCGCCGGCCAGCGCTTTCACGAAGGCTGCGGTCAGGCCTTCGAACGCTTGCGCGCAGCCTATGCGGAGCTGGAACGCTCCAAGAACACCAACCACCTCTACGTCAGCGCCCTGCCCTCGCTGCTCTCCAAATGGCTGGCACCGCTGGTGGCCGAATGGCAGGCGGGCTATCCCGAGCTGAGCCTCTATCTGGACGGCACCCACACCGAACCCTCCGAGGCCCAGGCCAATGGCGTGGACTTTCGCCTGAGCTACGGCGAGGGCATCCACGACGACCAGCACACCATCGAGCTGTTCCGCGACTGCGTCGTCCCGGCGTGCAGCCCACGTCTGCTGGCCGAACCCGTGGTGCCAGGGCAACTGCTCGAACACCCGCTGATCACCATCGACTGGCGGCCGAAGTTCGACTCGCCACCCTCCTGGGAGCAATGGTTCCTGGAGACGGGGGTCGGCGTGGTGCAGATCACCAACTACCGGATCTACTCGCTGTCTTCTATGGCCATCCAGGCCGCCATCGACGGCCAGGGCATCGTCCTGGCGCAGTACTCGATGATCAGCCGCGACATCGCCAGCGGCCAACTGGTGCTGCCCTGCCTGCGGGCGCTGCCGATGCCGGCCTCGTACTACCTGACCTGGAACCCCGGCAGCATCCACCGCAGCCACTGCCGGGCGTTCCAACGCTGGCTGATCGAACGGGGACGCGATCAGCAAGAGGTCAGCCAGCGCTTGCTGGGCGACTGAGGCTCACCTCTTTCTCAATGACACATACTTTATTTTTTGTGCCATTATGGCGGCACAAAATAATAAATCCGTGTCATAGAGAGGACGCGCGCCATGCACCACCCTGCTCCGCAAGCCTTCGATCAGCTTGGATTCGTGGTCCAGGACCTGGACCAGAGCATCCACCACTGGCTGCAATTGGGCGTCGGCCCCTGGACGGTGTTTCGCGATGTCCAGCTACAAGGCAGCTACCAAGGCCAGGCGGTGCAAGTTCGCATGAACGTGGGCCTGGCCTATCAAGGCGGCCTGCAGATCGAGCTGATCCACACCATCAGCGACGGCCCCTCCCCTTACCGCGGCGCCCAAGGCCTGCACCACATGGCCTGGCTGGTGGACGAGCTGGACAGCGCCGTCGCCCGCCTGCGTGAGCGCGGCTTGCGACCGGTGTTCGAAGCCGGCAACGCCACCACCCGCGTCTGCTACCTGGAAAACCCCAACGAGCCCGGCGTGCTGTTCGAAGTCATCGAAGGCGCAGGCCTGCGCCAGATGATCGACCACGGCATCGCTCAAGCCCGCGACTGGGATGGCGAGCAACCGGTGCGGGTGTTCGCCGCCTGATATTCCCCTGCCCCGGTGCACGGCACCTGGGCCCTTTGATAACGACTGTAGAGACCGGACACATGGTGGACACGTGTGCGGAGACATGGTTGACACTTCCCGGCAGCCCCCTTTGCCAGGATTTTCGCCATGCCTTGGAACGTGAGAAACGCCATG
>NZ_JBLUPV010000042.1:0-32035 GCF_048068075.1 Pseudomonas sp. NY15354 | reverse complement strand
TCCGGTGCCCAACTGAGGTAGATCAGCACTTAGATCTGCTGAATTGACAGGGTGCCCCAGCTTCTTTCGCTACTCGACGTACTTACTTGCGTTTTCACACAGCCTGGGTCGAAAGCTGTCAATCGCTTACTGGCGTGTACCACCGGAATGCGAAATCAGCATGTACATGTTTTTGCTTGTGTGGCATGTAGGGTGTATCGAACGTTCCCAAAGCTATCGAAACCCAGTCGGCGAACTTCCCATGCGACTGTGACCAGAACAATGTCGAACCACACTCCATGCAAAACTTGCGCACGACTTGCCCTGAAGAGGCATAGGTTTTGATGCAACTGGAACCCTGCAGTATTCGAAGCGCGCTGCGAGGTACGCTACCGTACGAAGCGAATAATGCTCCGTGCCCTTTGCGACACTGGCTGCAATGACAATGACTTACGGCTTTGGGTGGACCGGTTAGCTCGTACTTAACCCGCGCGCATAAGCAACTCCCCTGGTAGCTCTCAGTCATACGCCCGTCCGTGTACGTGAAAATATGTCAGCTTAATCATCCTCATCCGATCAGTCGACTGACTGCGTCTGGCCGATAGCTGTCCTCCAACGAAGGGCTGCAATCGGTCGGCACCTACCGGTCAAGGACGTGCAGTGCGCTCGTCAAATCGAATGCAACCGACGGGTCAGTGTCAGTGCAACGGTTGGTTAAGTGGGTTTCAATTTCTCATCTGCCAGTTTCCAAGCAGAAATTCCCAGCACAGCAGATATCTATTTCCTACTGCTCAGCCTGACCGGATGCGGTGTGCTGTACCTGTTCAACCACCAGGTGCAGCACCATGCCCCCTTTCCAGCCCTATTGGCCTGCCGCAGCTCTATTCGGCGTCCTGGCCTCCGTCAGCAACGTCCAGGCCGAAACCTGGGCAATCACAGACTCTTCACATCCGCTGAACGTACCACCAGGTGTACGCCTCATCCGGTTGGACGACCAGCAGCGCCTCGAGGAGCATTTGTCTCGGTCACTACCCTTCAACCCACAACAAGCCACCATAGCCGCACAGCAACTGTTGAATAGTCCTGAACCCTGTCTCTATGCCGTAGTGATCGTGGGCTGGCTGAAAGTGCGCGATCGCCTTCCGCTGGACCAATCCGATGTGACCTCGAATCGCCGCCGGCGGGTAGAAGGCCTGGTCATCTTGCTCTTCGTGATTATTGAAATCGCCAAGGCCCCGATCGCCTGGTTGGAGGTCGTATGACGCTCTACACCAATGACTACCTAGAGTATTACCTGACCATCGTGGGCTGGCTGATCAACAACGGGATCTGGGACATGATCTCGGACACGGGTCTCTTCGCCCTGCCCTTCATCATCATCGTGGCACAAGAATGGATCAAGGTCCGCGGTGAAGGCGCTGACGAGGGCAACAAGGGCGTGCTGTCACTGGCCCGTATCGAAACGAAGCTCTACGTTGGCTACGTCGTCGTGTTGATGTGCGCGATTCCACTGGTATCGGTCGGCTTCGATACCCTCGCTTTCGATCAGCAGCGCGCTAAACAGTGCCAGGTAATGACCCCGGCCCCCTCAGAGACGGGCTGGAGCACCACCTTCAGCTCCCTGGCAGGCAAGAGCGCTAGGATCCCTGTCTGGTGCTCTGCTGTGCATACGTCGCCAAGATATCGACTGGGACAACCAGCTAATCCTGGTCCGTGGGGAAACTGAGAAGACCCACCGAGAGTTCCGCATCCCGATTGTTGACGGGCTTGCGCCGCATATCTGGCGGCTGCTGGACGAAGCTGATCGTTTTGGATTCCAGCCTAGGGATCAGTTGTTCAACGTCAACCGATTCTCGAGGCACTACAGGGGGTCTGTCATGACCTCCGATCAAGTCGAGGCGATGTACAAGAAGCTGATCGAGAAGCTCAGCGTGCGTATGACACCGCACCGATTCAGGCACACACTGGCCACCGACCTGATGAAACAGCCGGAAAGGAACATCCACGTCACCAAAAACCTGCTGAACCACTCGAACATCGCCACAACGATGAGTTACATCGAGGCCGATTACGACCACATGAGAGACGTGCTGCATCAGCGCAGTGTCCAACAGGGTGCTTTGCATTTGGTCAGGCGCGCTGACGAAAGTGGGGCGCCGTCCGCAAGGGCCGGTCAAGCGCAGGCACGTGTAGAGTCGGGACGACGTCGAGCTGAGGCGCAGAATCATCATGGTGGTGGAGGACCTGAACCAGGCCTGCGTCTGCTGTCCAACAACGAGATCTGCCCCAGCACACTGCATCCCCCAGAAGAGATGTTCAGTCCTAACCTGCTGTTCAACCTGATATCGAGGAATGCTGGAGCAACACCTTTCATCTGCGCTTCATCTTCTGACACACGCTCGATGTACTCCGCTAGAGCCTCTCCATAGCGCTTTGCCGACGAATGGCAATCAGCCATTACGAGCAACGCTAAGCTGGCGGGGTAGGAAAGTGCTGCCTCAATGAATGGTGCTGGAAATCCGGCGCCATGCCTTTGGCTGCGCGCTTTATAAGCCTCTGCGCATCCAAAACGAAGACGCACTGAAACAGCCCTGAAAGCTGCTAAGTCATTGAGTTTTTTGACCCAGAAACGGAAAAACCCGCCATAAGCGGCGGGCTATTCCATATTGACATCACATCGAAGCGAGCCTAAGGTTCGCTCCAGACGGCTGCAAGACTAGACATGGCTGTGGAGGCCTTCCTTCTCTAGAATCACGTACCGCTGTGAATATGGTGGGTCGTGTAGGATTCGAACCTACGACCAATTGGTTAAAAGCCAACTGCTCTACCAACTGAGCTAACGACCCGTTGGATGGCGCGTATAATACTGATTTCTAACGAGAAATCAACACCCCATCGGTACTTTTTTCAAAAATAACGGGTTGGGTCCGCCACACCGGCTGCCGTGAAGCCATCGGCGCGCAAGCGGCAACTGTCGCATTTGCCACAGGCGCGCCCCTCGTCGTCCGCCTGGTAGCAGGAAACGGTCAAGCTGTAGTCCACGCCACGGGCGATACCGGCCTGGACGATCTGCGCCTTGCTGAGGTTCTGCAAAGGCGCCTGGATACGGAAGCCCTGCCCCTCCACCCCCGCCTTGGTGGCCAGATTGGCCATGCGTTCGAAGGCCTCTACGAACTCGGGACGGCAGTCCGGGTATCCCGAGTAATCCACGGCATTGACACCAATGAAGATGTCACGGGCACCCAGTACCTCAGCCCACCCCAGGGCCAGGGACAGGAACACGGTATTGCGCGCCGGCACGTAGGTGACCGGGATACCTTCGCCAGGCGCCTCCGGCACATCGATACTGGTGTCGGTCAAGGCCGAGCCACCAATACCATCGAGGTTCAGGCCGATCACCTTGTGCTCGACCACGCCCAGATCACGGGCAACACGCGCCGCCGCGTTGAGCTCGGCACGATGACGCTGACCGTAGTCGAAACTCATGGTGTAGCAGCTATAGCCTTCGGCCTTGGCCATGGCGACCACAGTGGCCGAGTCCAGACCACCGGAGAGCAGGATTACTGCGCGTTTATCAGTCATGTTCATACTCCTCGTGTCAGCGTCCCGGTTCGTCATTCCACAGCAGTTTGTGCAACTGCAACTGGAAGCGTACAGGCAGGTTGTCGGCGACGATCCAATCAGCCAGGTCCGTGGCGCTCACCTGATGGTGGCTGGGTGAAAACAGCACTTCACCCGCGCGCTGCGCCAGGTTGTACTGGATCAGTTTGGAGACTGCCCAGTCGTAGTCCTCCCGAGAGCAGATGACGAACTTGACCTGATCGTTACCGGTCAGCAGCTCGATGTTCTCGTAGCGGTTACGGTGCGACTCCTCCGAGCCGGGGGTCTTCAGATCGACCACGCGGCTGACCCGAGGATCGACCTGGGCGATGTCCAGAGCACCACTGGTCTCCAAGGACACTTCGTAGCCGGCATCGCACAGACGCCGGAGCAACGGCAACGCGTTGGGCTGGGCCAAGGGCTCGCCACCGGTCACACAGACATAGCGCGGCCGGAACCCCGCCACTTGCTCAAGAATGTCGTCGAGGGTACGAACGGTGCCGCCGCTGAACGCATAGGCACTGTCACAGTACTGACAGCGCAGAGGGCAGCCTGTGAGGCGCACGAATACGGTGGGTAGCCCAGCCGTTCGTGTTTCACCCTGCAAGGAGTAAAAGACTTCGGTGATGCGTAATGTGTCTTGCATGATCGCCACGGGCGTGACAGCTAAACAGGCTGTCCGCCTCCGTCAGGCACTGTCGCGGACTCGACATAGCGTTATCCGCACCAGCGTGTTTACGAAAAAAGGGCCAAGATTCTAACGAAAAAACCCGCGACAAGCGCGGGTTTCTTTCGAATGGCAACACTCAGAGCTTTTGCAGGTCACGCTGGGCCAGTTGCGCGGCAGAAGTGCCGGGGTACTGGGTAATGACCTGCTGAAGGATGCCCTTGACCTTGTCGGTGTGACCCATGCGGCGCTCGACATCTGCGAGCTTGTACAGCGAGTCAGGTACCTTGCTGTGCTTGGGGTACAGCTGACCGACCTTGGCAAAAGCCTGGCTGGCGCCTTGCAGGTCGCCCTTGGCCAGGTTCACTTCACCCAGCCAGTATTGGGCATTGCCGGCGTACTGGCTGTTGGGGTACTTGCGCAGGAAGGCGCCGAAGGCCTGGCTGGCCTTGTCGAAGTCCTTCTGCTTGATCAGGTCGAAAGCTGCGTCGTAGTAGAGCTTCTCTTTCGCCGGATCACCAGGTTCGCTGCTGACGGCCGGTTGTTGGGCCGCAGCGCCAGCAGCGGCACCGGCGGCGGCATTGGAGGCGCCACCGGTGGAAGAATTCTCGGGGGTCGCGGCAGGTGCGACACCGCTGTTGATGCGACGGTCCAGATCCTGGTAACGCTCCAGGTTCTCCTGCTTCATGCGGGCGACATCGTTCTGCAGCTCTTCGATGATGCCTTGCTGGCGGGAAATCTGATCCTGCATCTGTTGCAGCTGCATGAACAGCTGGCCCTGTGCAGAAGCAGGGGCCGAAGCCCCTGCTCCGGCATAGGCGCCGCTCGTGCCATAACCCGCAGGTGGATAACCACCTGCGTTGTCATCTACTACAGGAATCTCAGCCCATGCCGCGAGCGGCAGGCTGAGTGCGAGGACGGTTACAGCACGACGGCACATACGCATAAGAACTTACTTACGCAGTTCTACGCGACGGTTCTGAGCCCAGGACTGCTCGTCGTTGCCGGTGGCAACTGGACGCTCTTCGCCGTAGGAAACCAGTTCCAGCTGAGCAGGGGAAACGCCCTGCAGAACCAGGTAGCGCTGAACGGCCTTGGCACGACGCTCGCCCAGCGCCATGTTGTACTCGCGAGTACCGCGCTCGTCGGTGTGGCCTTCCAGAACAACACGGTTGCCGTTGGCTTTCAGGTCCTTGGCGTGAACGTCCAGAGCGCGCATGGCTTCTGGCTTCAGGTCCGAGCTGTCGTATTCGAAGTAGAAGGTGGTGATTGCGCGCAGGGCGGCTTCTTCGCTCAGGCTGCCGTCGACAGCGCCAGTGTTGGCACCGTAGCCAGCGTTAGGATCAACAGCGGCGCCTTCGCCAGCGTTGTCACCGCCCTTGGAGGAGCAACCTACAGCTACGGCCATGGCCAGAGCCAGCGCAGCGAATTTACCAAACTTCAGCATTTCCATCGTGAAACTCCTAATGAAACCCCAGTGTGTTAAGCAAAAGTATTACGCCGCATCAGTTCAGGTAAGGGGACCAGGACGGTTCTCTGACTTCGCCTTGAGCGGTAGGAAGCGGGAGCCTCACGCGTCCGTTGAGAGAGACGAGCATCAAGACTCCCCGGCCCTGCTGGCGGGTGGCGTAGATTAGCATGGTGCCGTTAGGCGCGACAGTGGGAGACTCATCAAGACTGGTGTCCGACAGAATCTTTACACTTCCGCGCTGCAGGTCTTGGGCAGCCACTTTGAAGTTGGTGAAGCCCTGTTGGCGATGGATCATCACCAAGGTCTTTTCATCTGCCGACAGTTTCGGGTTGGCATTGTAGTTACCCACGAACGTTACACGCTCGGCGCCACCACCACTGACCGAAGTCTTGTAGACCTGCGGCTTGCCGCCACGGTCGGAGGTGAAGTACAGGGTATTGCCATCCTTGCCCCAGAACGGCTCGGTGTTGATACCAGGGCCCGCAGTCACACGGCTGATCTGGCGCGACCCCATGTTCATCACATAGATGTCCGGGTTGCCGTCCTTGGACAGCACGAAGGCCAGGCGCGAACCGTCCGGCGACCAGGCCGGAGCCCCGTTGAGACCTTCGAAGTTGGTGACCTGCTCACGGCGACCGGTATCGATGTGTTGAACGAAGATACGCGGACGCTTCTGTTCGAACGAGACATAGGCAATACGCTTGCCGTCCGGCGCGAAACGCGGCGACAGAATCGGCTCACGCGATTGCAGCAGGGTAACGGCGCGGGCGCCGTCATAGTCCGAACGCTGCAGGGTGTAACGGGTGTTGTTGGCGGAGAAGCGCTCGGCAGTCACGTACAGCATGCGAGTGGAGAATGCCCCCTTGATGCCGGTGAGCTTCTCGAACGACTGGTCGGCGATGTAGTGCGACATGTCGCGCAACTGGTCGACGCCACCGGCAACGCTACCGGTCAGCACTTGCTGTTCGGTGGCCACGTTGAACAGGGCGTACTGCACCTGCAGACGGCCGCCGGACGGCACGATGCTGCCAACCATCACGTACTGGGCACCCAGCGCTTTCCAGTCGCGGAAGATGACTTCGCTGGCCTGGGTCGGCTGGCTGATCATGTTCTGCCGTGGAATGGGCGAATAGTAGCCGGAGTTGCGCAGGTCATTGCCGATGATCTCGGCCATGTCCTCGGGCAACACGCTACCACCCTGCAGACCGAACGGCACTACCGCGATCGGAGTCGCCCGATCGCTGCCGCTGGTGACCAGGATGTTCTTTTCCTCTGCCACGGCCATACCTGCCACGCAGCAGAGCATGACCAGCAGTCCTCTCAGACGTTTAATCACAACGCTAGATCCTCAGGTGTAAATGTCATCTTGAATGAACGGTACGGATTGAACTCGTTCGGCTTCAAGCCCTGCATTTCGGTCAAACGACCAATGTTCTTCACTGCTGCCACCGCCGAACTGTCGAACGGACCGTCACCACTGGAGCGGGCAACGCTGACGTTGGTGATGGTGCCATCGGGCAGCATGTTGATCTGCAGGACTACCGTCATGCCCCTGCGTGCGGACGGCGGACGCGCCCACCCTTCGGCTGCTCGCAAGCGAATCAGGTCGTCGAAATCGCCGGCCACTTCATCGCCACGTTCATCGGCCAGGGCTTGCTGCCGCTCAGTGGTGTCGGACAACAGCTCGGCCAAGGCCTGGGCTTTCTTGTCTTCTGCCGCCTTGCGGGCCGCTTCCTGCGCCTTTTTCTTCTGGGCCTCCGCCGCCGCCTTCTTCTTGGCGTCTTCGGCTGCCTTCTTCTTCGCGTCCTCGGCCGCCGCTTTCTTTTTGGCGTCCTCGGCTGCTTTCTTCTTGGCCTCTTCGGCGGCTTTCTTCTTAGCCTCCTCGGCGGCCTGCTTCTTGGCTTCTTCCTCGGCTTTCTTCTTGGCCTCTTCCTCAGCCTTCTTCTTGGCGATATCGGCCTGCTGCTTCTCAGCGGCTTTCTTCGCCTCCTCGGCTTTCTTGGCTTCGGCAGCCTTCTTGGCTTCAGCGGCCTTGGCGGCCTCCTCGGCCTTCTTCGCTTCGGCGGCTTCGCGGGCCTCCTCGGCCTTTTGAGCAGCGTCGGCTTTCTTTTGTTCCGCGGCCTTCACAGCTTCCTGCTCGACCTTCTTCTGCTCCAGCTGCTCGACTTCGGTCTGACGCGATGCGGTTTTCTTCGCTTCCCCGGCAATCTTCTGATTGGTCTGGGTGGTCGCCTGACTCTTGGACTTGAGCTGATAGAGCGTAGCCTGGACGATCGGCTTGGACGGCGGCAACTCCGGGGTCATGGCGAAGCTGACGAACAGCATCGCAAACACCAGAACATGCAAGCCGATGGCCCAGACAGTGGGCCAGAAGTAGCTTTCCGAGGCGGATGGCTCTCGCTGTTGCATCAGGGCGCCTCGGTAATCAGGCCAACGTTACCGACACCGGCCTTCTGCAACCCGCCCATGGCACCCATGACCGCGCCGTAGTCGACGGCCTTGTCGCCACGAATGAAGACCTGGGTCTGCTTGCCCTGGTCACGACCGGCGGCGATGATCTTCGTCACCGCGTTGGTCATTTCCGGCAAGGTCATGGCCTTGTCCATCTGTTTGTCGGTATCGACTTCGCTACCGAGGTTCCAGTAGTAGGTCTTGTCGGCCTTGATCGAGATGGTCAGGATCTGAACGTTGTTGTCCTGGGGCAAGGCTTCGCTGGAAACCTTGGGCAGGTCGACCTTCACCCCCTGGTTGAGCATGGGGGCGGTCACCATGAAGATGACCAGCAGCACCAGCATCACGTCGATGTAGGGCACCACGTTCATCTCGGCGACCGGCTTGCGTTTGTGGCGAACTCGGGCCATGGGCTTCTACCTGATTACTCTTCGCTGGTGTGCACTTTGCGGTGCAGGATTGCCTGGAATTCGTCGGCGAACGTGTAGTAACGGCCGATCAGCACTTCGCTGCGGGCGGAGAAACGGTTGTAGGCAATGACCGCCGGGATCGCGGCGAACAGGCCGATCGCGGTAGCGATCAGAGCCTCGGCGATGCCGGGGGCCACAGTGGCCAGGGTCGCCTGCTGGGCCGAGGCCAGGCCGCGGAAGGAGTTCATGATGCCCCAGACGGTACCGAACAGGCCGATGTACGGGCTGGTGGAACCGACGGTGGCAAGGAACGGCAAGCTCTGCTCGAGCTTTTCTTCCTCACGGGAAATAGCCACGCGCATGGCACGCCCTACCCCTTCCATGACGGCATCCGGGTCGACACCCGGCTGCTGGCGCAGACGCGAAAACTCCTTGAAGCCGGCACGGAACACCTGCTCCACGCCCGAATCCGGATCAGGATTGCTGCCTGCCTGACGATACAGCTTGGACAGGTCGATGCCCGACCAGAAGCGCTCCTCGAAGGCATCCAGCGCACGACGACCGGCGCGCAGCATGGTGCTGCGCTGGAAGATCATGATCCATGAAGTGACCGAAGCGGCCACCAGGGTCAGCATGACCAGCTGTACCACCACACTGGCATTGCTGACCAGACTCCACATGGAGGTATGGTCGACGACGTTAGCTTCCACGCTTATTCTCCTGCGTTCGATTGAGTACCCGTGCCGTCCGCCAGGAAGGCGTCGCGCAGTTCTGGGGGAATGGCCCGGGGTTTGAAAGTGTCGGCGCGCACGGCGGCCACCAGGAACTGCCCTTCGCAGAGCAGTGTTTCATCCTTTTCCCGCCAGACCTGCTGCACGAAGCGCAGGCTGGCGCGGTTCAATTCAAGCACTTGCGCGGTCACCCGCAGTTGGTCGTCCAACCGCGCCGGCGCGTGATAACGCGCTTCGCTGGAATGGACCACGAACAACAGGTTCTGGCCGGCAAGCTCGGACTGGGAAAACCCCAGGTGCCGCAGTCGCTCGGTACGCGCCCGCTCCATGAATTTCAGATAGTTGACGTAATACACCACGCCACCGGCATCGGTGTCCTCGTAATAGACGCGACAGCGGTGAGCGAACGGTTCCAGGCCATTTTGCGCGCGCATACTCTAGTGCTTACTCCTCAGCTTGCCAATCCGCCCTGGCAACTGTTTTTACATCGATAATGTCTTATTGCCAGCGCGCCGAGAGCGTGCCAGCGGTAGGACCACGAAAACCATGATTCGATCTGTCATTCATCGGGATCGGAAAATTCTCCGCCCTCGGCGAAGCGCCCTGGAATGTTCAGGCCGAAGTGCAAGTAGGCATGACGGGTGACCACGCGCCCACGTGGCGTGCGCATGATGTAGCCCTGCTGGATCAGGTATGGCTCGAGCACGTCCTCGATGGTGTGTCGCTCCTCGCTGATGGCCGCGGCCAGGTTGTCGACCCCCACCGGACCGCCATCGAACTTCTCGATCATGGTCAGCAGCAGGCGACGGTCGGAGTGGTCGAAGCCACGCTCATCGACATCCAGCAGGTTCAGCGCCATGTCCGCCACCGCCTTGGTGATCTGCCCCTTGCCACGCACCTCGGCATAGTCGCGCACGCGGCGCAACAGGCGGTTGGCGATACGCGGCGTGCCGCGGGCACGACGGGCGATCTCGTAGGCCCCCTGGTCCTCGATGGACAACCCGAGGATG
Organism: Pseudomonas sp. NY15354; assembly: GCF_048068075.1. Classification (NCBI taxonomy): domain Bacteria; kingdom Pseudomonadati; phylum Pseudomonadota; class Gammaproteobacteria; order Pseudomonadales; family Pseudomonadaceae; genus Pseudomonas; species Pseudomonas sp. NY15354. The sequence goes on along the minus strand of NZ_JBLUPV010000042.1, from coordinate 21,716 downwards.
TTGGCCGAGCGGCTGACGATGGTCGCCAGGTCCTTGTTGCTGTAGAACTCCAGGCGCTGAACGATGCCGAAGCGGTCGCGCAGCGGATTGGTCAGCATGCCGGCACGGGTGGTTGCACCGACCAGGGTGAACGGTGGCAGATCGAGTTTGATCGATCGCGCCGCCGGCCCCTCGCCGATCATGATGTCCAGCTGGAAGTCTTCCATCGCCGGATACAGCACCTCCTCGACGACCGGCGACAGCCGATGGATCTCGTCGATGAACAGCACGTCATGGGGCTCCAGATTGGTCAGCATTGCCGCCAGATCGCCCGGGCGCTCCAGAATTGGCCCCGAGGTACTCTTGACCGACACGCCCATTTCCTGGGCGATGATGTTGGCCAGCGTGGTCTTGCCCAGGCCCGGCGGCCCGAAGATCAAGGTGTGGTCAAGCGACTCATTGCGACCGCGCGCCGCCTGGATGAACAACGCCATCTGCTCGCGCACCACCGGCTGGCCAATATACTCGTCCAGGCTCAGAGGGCGGATCGCACGGTCCTGGATTTCTTCGCGGTCGCGGCCACTGGCGGCGATCAGTCGGTCGGTTTCGATCACTTGGCGATCATTCCTTTAAGGCTGCGGCGAATCAGCTCCTCGCTGCTCAGGCCGCTCTTGCCCTCGATGGCAGCCACAGCCTTGCTCGCCTCCTGGGGCTTGTAGCCCAGGGAGATCAAAGCGCTGACCGCATCGGCCTCGGCATTGGAGGCACTGCTCACAGGCATAGGGCCATCAGAGACAAGGGTGAACATTGCGGGGGATGTTTCCCACGCTTTGAAGCGATCCTTGAGTTCCACCAGCAGGCGTTCGGCGGTCTTCTTGCCAACCCCTGGCACACGCACCAGCGCCGAAGCGTCCTGAGCCTGCACACAGCGCACCAGTTCATCGACCTCAAGGCCCGACATCAACGCCAGGGCCAGCTTTGGCCCGACGCCATTGAGGCGAATGAGCTCGCGGAACAGCTCGCGCTCACGCTTTTCAGCAAAGCCATAGAGCAGATGGGCGTCCTCACGCACCACCAGGTGGGTGTGCAACGTGACCGGCTCACCGACTTTCGGCAACCGGTACAAGGTAGTCATTGGCACCTCCAGCTCATAGCCCAGGCCATTGACATCGACTATCAGGTGCGGCGGCTGCTTTTCCGCCAGGGTGCCGCGCAAACGTCCAATCACGTTCCGATCCTTTCCTTCGGGTGCCGGCCAGAAACCGGTCCACCCTATCAGCAAATGCAAGGGGAGACTGTTCCCCCCGCACAAAATATGTATCAGCGCATGAAGCGGCTACAGACGCAAGCGTCCACCGCGTCGCCGGGCCGTAGTCAATCCATGAGGGATGAGGCTGGAGCGGGTGTGGGCATGACACAGGGCAATGGCCAGGGCATCGGAGGCATCCACCTGCGGCTTTTGCGTCAGCTTCAACAGGTGCATGACCATCAGCATCACCTGCTCCTTGTTGGCGCCACCGGTCCCAGCCACCGCCTGCTTGACCTGACTGGCGCTGTATTCGGCGATCTCCAGGCCCGCCTCGGCAGCCGCGACGATCGCTGCGCCACGCGCCTGCCCGAGCTTGAGGGCCGAATCGGCGTTACGCGCCATGAACACCCGCTCGATGCCCATGGTCACCGGCCCGTGCTGGCGAATGATCTCACTCACCCCACGGAACACGACCTGCAGCCGCTCGTGCAACTCCCCGCTGCCTGTACGGATACAGCCAGACGCCACGTACTCGCAGCCGCGAGCCGTCTGACGCACCACTCCGAAACCTGTGATGCGCGAGCCGGGGTCGATACCAAGAATCAGAGTCATAGTGCCTGTCGAAAAATTGATGCATCTCTGCAAACTGTACCGGCCCTTTCGCGGGTAAACCCACTCCCACAGGTACTGCACCGACGCTGAATGTGGTGCGGTACTGTGGGAGCGGGTTTACCTGCAAAAGGGCCGGTACAGGCGCTGACAAACTTGAAGAACTGGCATGGATCGCCAGAACACCTTAGCCGAGCTTCTCCATGATCTCGTCGGAAATCTCGGCGTTGGAGTAGACGTTCTGCACATCGTCCAGGTCTTCGAGCATGTCGATCAGCTTGAGGACTTTCTCCGCCCCCTCCTGATCCAGCTCGGCACTGGTGGTCGGCTGCATCACGATCTCAGCGTCGGCAGCCTTGAAGCCGGCTTCTTCCAGGGCGTTACGCACGGCATAGAAGCTGTTGAACGAGGTGAAGACATCGAAGGAGCCATCATCGTTGGCGACCACATCGTCGGCATCGGCCTCCATGGCCGCTTCCATCAGGGCTTCTTCGTCCAGACCCGGAGCAAAGCTGATCTGCCCTTTGCGCTCGAAAAGATAGGCAACGGAGCCGTCGGTACCGAGGTTGCCGCCGCACTTGGTGAACGCATGGCGTACAGCAGCTGCGGTGCGGTTGCGGTTGTCGGTCATGGCCTCGACCATGATCGCCACGCCACCGGGGCCGTAACCTTCGTAGCTGAGTTCCTCGACGTTGTCGCTTTCGTTGGTGCCCGCACCGCGTGCCACGGCGCGATCGATGATGTCGCGGCTCATGTTGGCGCCCAGGGCCTTGTCCAGGGCCAGGCGCAAACGCGGGTTGGAAGCCGGGTCAGGCCCCCCCTGCTTGGCAGCGACGGTCAGTTCGCGGATCCACTTGGTGAAGACCTTGCCTCTCTTGGCATCCTGGCGCTCTTTGCGGTGCTTGATGTTTGCCCACTTGGAATGACCAGCCATAACGACTCCGAATCCTTGAAACAGAAACAGGTTCCGCCCCGAAGGGCGGAACGCGAGAAAACTGCGCCGAAGCGCGTGGGCGCTCCCGTCAGGGACGCGCCCTGGTCGATTACTCGACCTTGGTCTGCTCACGCAGACGGATGTGCAGCTCGCGCAGGGCCTTGGCATCCACCAGGCCTGGGGCCTGGGTCATGACGCACGCGGCGCTCTGGGTTTTCGGGAACGCGATCACTTCACGGATCGACTGGGCGCCGGTCATCAGCATGACCAGACGATCCAGACCGAAGGCCAGACCACCGTGAGGCGGTGCACCGAACTTCAGGGCGTCGAGCAGGAAGCCGAACTTCTCCTGCTGCTCTTCGGCACCGATGCCCAGCAGACGGAAGACCGCCTGCTGCATTTCCTTGCGATGGATACGAATCGAGCCGCCACCGAGCTCGGTGCCGTTGAGGACCATGTCGTAGGCGCGCGACAGTGCGACGCCCGGGTTGGCCTCGAGCTCTTCAGGCGAGCACTTGGGCGCGGTGAACGGGTGGTGCAGCGCGCTGAAGCTGCCATCGTCGTTTTCTTCGAACATCGGGAAGTCGACAACCCACATCGGTGCCCACTCGCAAGTCAGCAGCTCGAAGTCGTGACCCAGACGGATACGCAGCGCGCCCAGGGCTTCGCTGACGACCTTGGCCTTGTCGGCGCCGAAGAACACGATGTCACCGTCGACGGCGCCGACGCGATCGAGGATCACGTTCAGGTTGGCCTCAGGGATGTTCTTGACGATCGGCGACTGCAGGCCCTCGACGCCCTTGGCGCGCTCGTTGACCTTGATGTAGGCCAGGCCCTTGGCGCCATAGATGCCGACGAACTTGGTGTACTCGTCGATGCGGCTGCGCGGCATGCTGGCACCGCCAGGCAGACGCAGCGCGGTAACGCGGCACTTCGGATCGTTGGCCGGGCCTGCGAAGACCTTGAAGTCCACGTCCTTGAGTTGGTCGGCAACATCGACCAGTTCCAGCGGAATACGCAGGTCTGGTTTGTCGGAGCCGTAGCGACGCATGGCCTCTTCGTAGGTCATGTGCGGGAATTCGCCGAACTCCAGGTCCAGGACTTCTTTGAACAGCTTGCGGATCATGCCCTCGGTCAGGCCCATGATCTCGGCTTCGTCGAGGAAGCTGGTCTCGATGTCGATCTGGGTGAATTCCGGCTGACGGTCGGCACGCAGGTCCTCGTCACGGAAGCACTTGGCGATCTGGTAGTAGCGATCGAAGCCGGCGACCATCAGCAGCTGCTTGAACAGCTGGGGCGACTGCGGCAGGGCGAAGAAGCTGCCAGCGTGGGTGCGGCTCGGGACCAGGTAGTCGCGCGCGCCTTCCGGCGTGGCGCGGGTCAGGATCGGCGTCTCGACGTCGAGGAAACCGTTCTCGTCCAGGTAGCGGCGGATGCTGCTGGTGATGCGCGAACGCAGGCGCAGCTTGTCGGCCATTTCCGGGCGACGCAGGTCGATGAAGCGGTAACGCAGGCGGGTTTCCTCGCCCACATCGGAGAATTCGTTCAGCGGGAAGGGCGGGGTTTCCGCCTCGTTGAGCACCTGGAGCTCATAGCCCAGCACCTCGATACCGCCGGACGCCATGTTCGGGTTGACCGCGCCAGCCGGGCGCAGGCGCACCTTGCCGGTGATTTGCACGACGTACTCGCTGCGCACACGGTCGGCAGCGGCGAAAGTCTCGGCGCGATCCGGGTCGAAGACGACCTGGGCCATGCCTTCGCGGTCACGGATGTCGAGGAAGATCACCCCGCCGTGGTCGCGGCGACGATGGACCCAGCCGCAAAGGGTGACTTCCTGGCCGTCCAGGCTCTCGTTCAGTTGGCCGCAATAATGGCTGCGCATCATGATGGTGGTTTCGCTTCTCGTGATTCGTGTATTCGGTGGAGGTCTTGGTCACCCAAGGGGCTAATACTGCAAGACCCGGTCACTGCTATTCAACTCAGTCGGCCTTGTCGCCGCCTGCCAGATTCTTCTTCGCCCCGGTCTTGAAATCGGTCTCGTACCAGCCGTTGCCGCTCAGGCGGAAACCCGGCACGGACAACAGCTTCTTCAGAGCAGGAGCCTGGCACGCCGGGCAGTCGGTCAGTGGCGCGGCGCTGATCTTCTGCAACACCTCCATCCGGTGATCGCAGGATGCACATTGATAGTCATAAAGGGGCATGGGGGTGTCTCTCGTCAACCACAACGCTGACTGCCGGGGCAGTAAAAAGCGGGATTATATATGGTTAAGAAGAGCTGCGCAGCCCGCCCGGCGATCAGCGTATTCAGGGCGGATCGAGCAACCAGGTAACGCAGATCACCCGAACCAGCCCACTGAAGTTGCGAACCCCGCCATGACGCAAGTGGACCTCCCGGTCCACATAGGACAGCACGGCACTTACCGTGCACTGGTTGGCCTGGGCGATACGCTCGAGAATGCGCCAGTAGACCACCTCCAGCCGCAGGCAGGTGGCAAAGCCATTGAGCCGGACCGACCGGGAGACCGGCTGGACCTGCATCATGTCGAAATCTGTCCGGAACGGGTCAATGCACTGTTTGCCCGGCCATTTCCCCTGGCAAGCCCCTCGCCTGCCTTGTTGCATCACTTCCACCACACCACTCCATTGCCTGGAAAATCCCGAGCGCCCATGCGCTACCGGGCAGATCAATAAAGCGCTGTCGAGGCCTTCAAAGCAGTGGCAAAGCTTTCCGTGCGCAAACAAAAGGCCCGACACCTGGACGGGGTCGGGCCGACACAACCTACAAACAAACGATCACTTTTCTTCGAGCAATACTCGCAGCATCCAGGCGGTTTTTTCATGGACCTGCATGCGCTGGGTCAGCAGGTCGGCGGTCGGCTCGTCGCTGACTTTGTCGACGACCGGGAAGATGCTGCGCGCCGTGCGCACCACCGCCTCCTGCCCTTGGACCAGTTGGCGGATCATTTCTTCGGCAGGCGGCACGCCCTCTTCTTCCTTGATCGACGAATGACGTGCATAGAAGGCATAGGACCCCGGCGCAGGGAAACCCAGCGCACGGATGCGCTCGGCGATCGAATCGACCGCCAGGGCCAGTTCGTTGTATTGCTCTTCGAACATCAAGTGCAGGGTGCGGAACGACGGACCGGTGACGTTCCAGTGAAAGTTATGGGTTTTCAGATACAGCACATAGGTATCCGACAACAGACGGGAAAGCCCATCGACGATGGACTTGCGATCTTCTTCACTGATACCGATATCGATTGCCATGAAGTTCCCCTTTCCATAAGGCTTGGTCATCAAGCGGGCATCAGAAACTGTATCAGAGCCGCCCGCACCTGCCCGTGACACAGGACAAGCCGTCGCCCCGCGGTTTGAGAACCCCCTGCCTTTGCTGTTAAATAGGCACCGTGCCACCCGTGCGGACTGTCATTGCCGGGTGCATAGGCTGGCCAGTTGCGTGATCGCGCCTTGTTTCTGCGCACCGCACGTCCAGCTCTTCCTGTGATCGGCCTTATCAATGTGAGCCAACTCAAATGTTCAAGATCGTCCATCTGGTGACGGGCGTGGCAGCTTTGCTGCTGTCGCTCATACCCAGCCTGAAAACCGATGCAACCCCGTTCCTGGAGCAACCTGAAGCCGTCTACCTGGCTTTGCTCGGCCTGCTCAACCTGCTGCTGGCACCTGCGCTGCCGCTCTACTACAAAGGCGCCCGCCAACAACTGCAATCGCTGGCGTGCGCCTTGCTGGTGCTGGCCGTGATCCTGCAGACCATCGCCGTGCTGGCGCGCCCTGAGCTGGGCGACCTGCCGGCCCTGCTCTGCGCAACGCTGGCCGTCGCCTTGCACCTTGGCACAGGCTTCGCCCGCAGCATCACGAAACCGCGCACCAGCCAAGGCATCCCTCAAGATGCGGGCAAACGAGATACCGGCACGGTGAAGTGGTTCAACACTTCCAAGGGCTTCGGCTTTATTTCCCGTGACTCCGGCGACGATATCTTCGTGCACTTTCGCGCGATACGCGGCGAGGGCCACCGCGTGCTGGTAGAAGGCCAGCGTGTTGAGTTCTCGGTGATGCACCGTGACAAAGGCCTGCAGGCCGAAGACGTGGTCGCGGTTTCTCGCCGCTGACCCAAGGAGGCCCCTGGTGCAACGGATCTCGCTGCACCAGGGTCACCTGCCTTAATAATGAGGCGGCGGCGCCTGCTCCCCCTCACCCCCGTACTGCCCCACTACTTCCTCGTAACGCTTGATCAACTCGGCCATCTGCAACTGCAGGCGTTCGATCACCCGCCCCTGCTCGACCAACACGTCGTTCAGCGCCTGAATGGTGTCGTCCTGAAACGCCTGACGGCTTTCCAGTTCGATGACTCGCGACTCCAGTGACATAACCTCAAACCTCCCGGAAGTCATCGCTCAACACCGCCCGCAAACGCTGACGGATCGCCTCGACCTGTTCGGCCGTGTACTCGATGGCAGGCACCCGCCCCCACACTGGCGCAGGCCAGGCTGCGTCGTCGCGTCGGCGCACGATCACATGCATGTGCAACTGGCTGACCACGTTGCCCAAGGTCGCGACGTTGAGCTTGTCGGCGGCGAAACTACCCTTGAGTGTCTCGGCCAGGTACGTGGTTTCCTTCCAGAGCTGCTGCTGGTCGGCCTCGCTCAACTGGAACAGTTCGCTGATATCGGCGCGTCGCGGCACCAGGATGAACCAGGGATAGTTGGCATCCTTGCTCAGCAGCAAGCGGCACAACGGAAAATCTCCCAGCACCAGGGAATCCTGCTGCAAACGCGAATCCAGAACGAACACGGCATACCTCCTCAAAAAGACGAACCGCCCAACCGCAAGGGACGAAATGCGTCAAGGATACCTTGCTTACCCCCTGCCAGCATGAAATGCCGCTGCCTACCCGCCGTGTTTTTCTCGCTCCACGCACCTGCCGGTAACACACCGCTACTTTTCGCACCAAAAAGGGGCCGTGGCACACGACACACCCCACAGCTTTGTACCCGGATTAACACTTCCCGGTAACACCTTGACTTTTAAGGTAGCTTTTTTGGCGAACGCAAACGTTCCCCCTGGCACACCATCAGACAGTTTTCATCCCGTATTTTCGGACTTTCTACGCGCTTGCCTGAGCGACTGTGAAAAATTCATGAACAAATCGTGATTTTGAGCACGCTTGTTGCATTCCCATCCGACCAAGTCTCAAGGCACCACCCGTGCATGGGACAAATAAAAAAGCGGCAGGGATACCCAGGTTGTTCCACCAGCCAGGTGTGTTTACAGAATTGTTACAGCGCTGGCGTTATACGCCCCGAAACTGGGCGTAATTGCGACATGGAAATAGCCAAACGCGACATGTTGAAAAAGTTCCCTAAAGGTTGTTTTTTCAGTGTCGCCAAGAATAGTCAGCGTGATATACATTTTCGCCGACATAACAAGAAAGAGCTCGCCCTATAACTAAAAAACCAGGGCGAAGCGGTACTTCCTAAAAACCAAAGGAGCAAATCACGATGCGCGTGATGAAGTGGAGCATGATCGCCCTGGCCGTTGCGGCAGGGACCTCGCAGTTGGCAGTAGCCTCTTCGCAGGACGAATCCAAGGGTTTCATCGAAGACAGCCAGCTGAACGTCAAGACCCGTATGCTGTATTTCAGCCGTGACTTCCGCAACGTGCCCAATGGCGAACAGAGTCGCGTTGAAGAAACCGGCCTGGGCTTCCTCGGCACCTTTGAATCCGGCTTTACTCAAGGCACCGTCGGTTTCGGCGTCGACGCCATCGGCATGCTGGGCCTCAAGCTTGACAGTGGTCGTGGCCGAGCTGGCACCGGTGTCCTTCCCGTCGGCGATGATGGCCGCGCAGACGACGACTACTCCGAGGCTCATGGCGCAGTCAAAGTACGCATCTCCGACACCGTTCTGAAATACGGCGGCCAGTTCACTGCCATGCCAGTATTCGCGACTGACGACAGCCGCCTGTTGCCAGAAGTTGCCGAGGGCTTCCTGCTGACCAGCAAGGAAATCGAAGGTCTCGAGCTGAACGCCGGCCACTTCACCCGCCTCAATGCCCAGGCACAGACTTACAAGGACAGCATCGGCGGTCGCGATAGCGACACCGGACTCAAGAACCCGGGGCTGACCGAAGCCAACGTCCTCGGCGGCACTTACGCCCTCACCGACAATGTGAGCACCAGCCTGTATTACTCGAAAGTCGAAGACTACTGGCGCAAATATTACGCCAACGTCAACTGGGCATTGCCGATCTCTGACAAGCAAGGCCTGGTCTTCGACTTCAACATCTATGACACCAAGAGCGATGGCGACCGCGCCCGCGCCTTCGATGGTGATAAGCTCGACAACCGTGCGTTCAGCCTGTCTGGCGCTTACAACATCGGCGCCCACACCTTCACCCTGGCTTACCAGAAAGTGTCCGGTGATGGCGACTACGCCTATGGCGTCGACGGCGGTGGCTCCATCTTCCTGGCCAACTCCGTGGCCCGCTCCGACTTCAACGCTGAAGACGAGAAATCCTGGCAAGCTCGCTACGACCTGAACTTCGCCGAGTACGGCATTCCAGGCCTGACCTTCATGACCCGTTACGTGCGCGGCACCGACGCCAACGTCGCCGGCACCAGCAACGGCAAAGAATGGGAACGCGACATCGATATCAAGTACGTGCTGCAAGAAGGCCCTGCCAAGGACCTGAGCTTCCGCGTACGCCAGGCCACCTACCGTTCCGCCGATGGCGTCTACTACGGTTCCCCGTCGATCGACGAACTGCGCCTGATCGTCGAGTACCCGCTGAGCATCCTGTAAGCCCCGGCTTGCATTTGCCCCGCACCGAAAAGCCCGGCGATCACGCCGGGCTTTTTCTTGGCTGACAAGCGCCCCGCCCTGGGGCATCCTGTACGCCTTCGCTCCGCCCCCGTACAATGCGGGGTCATTTCAACGTCTTAGGCAATCGACACGGCCCACCATGCGTACCAGTCAATATTTGCTCGCCACCCAGAAAGAAACCCCAGCCGATGCAGTGGTCATCAGCCACCAGCTCATGCTGCGCGCCGGCATGATCCGCAAGCTGGCCTCCGGCCTGTACACCTGGCTGCCGATGGGCCTGCGGGTGATGCGCAAGGTCGAAGCCGTGGTCCGCGAGGAAATGAACGCCGCCGGTGCCCTGGAAGTGCTGATGCCCAGCATCCAGCCCGCCGAGCTGTGGCAGGAGTCCGGCCGCTGGGAACAGTACGGCCCTGAACTGCTGCGCCTGAAGGACCGCCATGACCGCGACTTCTGCGTTGGCCCGACCCACGAAGAGGTCATCACCGACCTGGCACGCAACGAGCTGTCCAGCTATAAACAGCTGCCGCTGAACATGTACCAGATCCAGACCAAGTTCCGTGATGAGATCCGTCCGCGCTTCGGTCTGATGCGTGGTCGCGAGTTCATCATGAAGGACGCCTATTCCTTCCATGCCGACCAGGCTTCCCTGCAGGAAACCTACGACCGCATGCACCAGGCGTACACCAACATCTTCACCCGCCTGGGCCTGGACTTCCGTCCGGTGCAGGCAGACACCGGTTCCATCGGTGGTAGCTATTCCCATGAATTCCACGTTCTGGCCGAATCCGGCGAAGACGATGTGATCTTCAGCGACAGCTCCGACTACGCCGCCAACATCGAGAAGGCCGAAGCCATCCCGCGCGAAACCGTTCGCCCAGCACCGACCGAGGAGCTGCGCCTGGTCGACACCCCGGATGCCAAGACCATCGCTCAATTGGTCGAAAACTACGGCCTGCCGATCGAAAAGACCGTCAAGACTCTGATCGTGCGCGGCGCCGAGGAAGGCAAGCTGGTCGCCCTGGTGGTCCGTGGCGACCATGAGCTGAACGAAATCAAGGCCGCCAAGCTCGAACAGGTCGCCGACCCGCTGGTCATGGCCACCGACGCCGACCTGCGCGCCGCTATCGGTGCCGGCGCAGGCTCCCTGGGCCCGCTGAACCTGCCACTCGAATGCATCATCGACCGCTCGGTCGCCCTGATGAGCGACTTCGGTATCGGCGCCAACATCGACGACAAGCACTACTTCGGCGTCAACTGGGAACGTGACCTGCCGGTCCCTCAGGTCGCCGACCTGCGCAACGTGGTCGAAGGCGACCCGAGCCCGGACGGCCAGGGTACTCTGGTCATCAAGCGCGGCATCGAAGTCGGTCACATCTTCCAGCTCGGCACCAAGTACAGCGAGGCGCTCAAGTGCCAGGTACTGGGCGAGAGCGGCAAGCCGGTGACCCTGTCCATGGGCTGCTACGGCATCGGCGTGTCCCGCGTGGTCGCCGCCGCCATCGAGCAGAGCTATGACGACAAAGGGATCATCTGGAACGACGCCCTGGCACCTTTCCAGATCGCCCTGGTGCCACTGCGCTACGAAACCGACGCCGTTCGCGAGGCGACCGACAAGCTGTACGCCGAGCTGACCGCCGCCGGTTTCGAAGTCCTGCTGGACGATCGCGACAAGAAGACCAGCCCCGGCATCAAGTTCGCCGACATGGAGCTGATCGGCATCCCTCACCGCATCGTGGTCAGCGACCGCGGCCTGGCCGAGGGCAACCTGGAATACAAGCACCGCACCGAGCAAGAGGCCCAGCCTCTGGCGGTCAACGAAGTGCTGACCTTCCTGCAAGCCCGCATCCGTCGCTGATAGCCCAATGCACGAGTGATCATGTCCAGAAGTACCTTTACCCTGGGGGGCGCCGCACTGTGCGGCGCCTTGCTCGTCAGCGGCTGCGCCAACCAGATGTCCCAGCGCAGCGAGCATGAGGAGCGCGCCGAGCGCAAGCTGCTCGAACATACCCTGCAAATCGACGTGGGCGAGCCCAAGGTGATGGAGCTTCCCCAGCGGCGTGTGCGCATCCACGAACAGAAGCGCTTCGAAGTCACCGAGTTCGAAGTCACTCGCCGTTACGACCGCTACACGCCCTACCAGCCCTGGCGGGAGATCTATGAGATCCCCCTGGGCGCGGTAGCCGTAGTGGCTGGTGTCGGCGCCAACGTGGTCAACGTGTTCGCCCTGGGCACTCTGCCGGAAAGCGTTACCCATGATTGGCTCAGCTACGGCCTGGCCGGGATCAACCCGTTCATGAACGCGCCGTCCAATGGTCGCGCGCAGCAGAACCTGGCCGGGATCAGCGAAGTACAAAAGGACAAGCGCGAGGAGTACACCAGCCTGCCTTGGAGCGAGCGCTTGGTCGAGGTCAAGGCCGGCAAGCTGACCCACGAGCTGACCACCGACCATAACGGTGTGCTACGCCTGAACCTGCTCGACAGCCCGTTCTCCGAGCAGAACCTCAACCACATCGGCACCCTGCACCTGCATGTGGCCGACGAGGACAATGGCGTGCGTGGTGATGCCAGCCTGCTGGTCAGCAGCAACCTGCGCGGCAAACTGCTCGAAGCCCACGAGCTGATCTTCGATGACCTCGAGGGCGACGACGTTGGCCAATGGGTGCATCGCGTCAAACGCCTGTCAGAGCTGGGCCTGGAAGAGGAAGCCAGCGAGCTGGAGCAGAGCCTGATCGAGCTGACCCGCAACGATCCGGAGCTGCAACGAGACTTCCTGCAAGCACTGACCAAGGACACCGGGCGACTGGTGGCCGATCCCGGCGTGCAGTAAACCTGGCGGGGCTGCCTTGCGGCCCCTCCCCCTCGCTCACTGCGGCGGGAAGAGCTCCAACTGCTCATGCGCCCCACGCAAATCACGCAATCGCACCCCCACCCCCAACAACCGCACTGGCTTGCCGCCCCTGGCAAACGCCTGGCTGAGTAATTGGCGATAGCTTTCCAGATCACGACCAGCCCCCGCCTGCTCCAGGGTCGTCTGGCTGAAATCATGGAACTTCACTTTCACGAACGGTTTGTCTGGCCGGTAACTGCTATCCATGCGGGCAATACGTACGTTCAGGCTCTCGAGCAGCTCAGGCAGCTTCTGCTGGCAGCTCTCCAGATCCGGCAGGTCAGTATCGTAGGTGTTTTCCACGCTCACTGACTGACGCCGGCTGTCATTCTGTACGATCCGTTCATCTATACCCCGTGCAAGACCCCATAAGCGCTCACCGAAGCTGCCGAACTCTCTCACCAGCGCCAAACGCGACCATTCACGCAGCTCCAGACACGTTTCAATACCCAGGCGCGCCAACTTGTCCGCAGTGACCTTGCCCACGCCGTGCAGCCTAGCGACCGGCAACGCTTCGACGAACGCCTCCACCTGATCGGGGGTGATCACGAACAAACCATTGGGTTTGCGCCAGTCGCTGGCAATCTTGGCCAGGAACTTGTTAGGCGCCACGCCAGCCGAGACGGTGATATGCAGCGTTCGGGCGACTCGCTTGCGAATATCTTCGGCAATACGCGTGGCGCTGCCAGCGAACCATTGGCTGTCGCTGACATCAAGGTAGGCTTCGTCCAGTGATAGCGGTTCGATCAGCCCGGTGTAGTCACGGAAAATCGCGTGTATCTCCCGCGAGGCCTCGCGATAAGCCTCAAAGCGGGGCTTGACGATCAACAAGTCAGGGCAGAGCTTGAGCGCATGACGCGACGACATGGCCGAACGCACGCCATAGGCACGCGCCTCATAATTACAGGTCGCGATCACCCCGCGCTGCTCCGGCGACCCGCCCACAGCCATCGGGCGACCCGCCAAACGCGGGTCGTCACGCATTTCGATCGCGGCGTAGAAACAATCGCAGTCGATGTGGATGATCTTGCGTAAGGACATGGATGACCGTCAGCACTGTAAATTCATACAGATACTACCGACGAGTCGGCGTGTCTTCCAGAGCCGGACAGTCGGAAAGCCGTCCAATCCGATGCAAGCCCCGCCCTTGCTGAGCTGCAAGCTTTATTGAAACGCTAAGAGATTGAACAAAAAAGGGTTTTTCAAAAATAGCGCTTGACATGCCAGAGGATTTCCGTAGAATTCGATCTCACAGGCGCGGGATGGAGCAGCCTGGTAGCTCGTCGGGCTCATAACCCGAAGGTCGTCGGTTCAAATCCGGCTCCCGCAACCATATTCGTCAGAACAAACCCCGCCTGCTAACGCAGCGCGGGGTTTGTTGCTTTCAGGCCCCTGAACACCCCCTCCTCCCCCGCTTCAGCCGTCAGGCGGGCCTCGCCGGATGAACTATCTTTAACCCTGCCAAACCGCTGAAAGCGGACCGGGCAGGAGTAATATCTGGATACGTTTTCCGAAGGGACTTTCACTTGGCCGCACCTCTGCCCAACCTCGCGCTCCCGGCCCGAGGTTATCCATGACTTCACACGACTCCGAACCCCAGGTGTCACTCGCCACTGCGCTTCCCACTGCCGCCCGGCGCCTGCCTTGGCTGGAGCGACTGAGCCGGTATCGCCAACCCTTGGGGCTGGCCTTGACGCTGTTGCTGTTCAGCATGGCCTTGATCGCCTGCCGGCACCTGCTGAGCGAGTTGGACATCTATGCCCTGCACGACGCGATGCTCAGCGTGCCGACCCAGTCTTTGGCAGGCGCCCTGCTGGCCACTGTCGTGGGCTTTATGACCTTGCTGGGCTATGAATGGTCCGCGAGCCGTTACGCTGCGGTAAAGCTACCGGCCCGCACGCTGGCATTGGGCGGATTCAGTGCCTTTGCCATTGGTAACGCGGTCGGGCTGTCGATCCTCTCCGGTGGCTCGGTGCGCTACCGCCTGTACGCGCGCCACGGGCTAGGCGCTGCTGAAATCGCGCGCATGACGGTATTCGCCAGCCTGTCCCTGGGTTGCGCCCTCCCCCCTCTGGCGGCCCTGGCAACATTGAGCAACCTATCGGGAGCCGCGACCGCCTTGCGCCTGCCCGCACCTTTGCTGGCCAGCATTGCAGTGGCGGTGCTGGCATTGACAGCAGTGCTGGTGATCGGCCTGTATCGACGCCGCCTCGACGAGCAACCCCTGGCCGACAACCTGTTGGTGCAATTTGGACGGCGTACCCTGCGACTACCGGGCGCCCGCCTGGCAGCCCTGCAGTTGCTGATCACCGCCCTGGACGTCGCCGCTGCTGCGACCGTGCTTTATTTACTTCTGCCCCAGGCCCCGCCTTTCGGCGCCTTCGTTCTGGTCTACCTGCTGGCCCTGGCCGCTGGCGTGCTCAGCCATGTGCCAGGTGGCGTGGGGGTATTCGAAGCCATTCTCTTGGTAGCCTTCGCCAATCAGCTGGGCGCCGCGCCACTGGCCGCAGCCCTGCTGTTGTATCGTCTGATCTACGTGGTTCTGCCCTTGCTGGTGGCCTGTGTGCTGTTGCTGGCGAGCGAAGCCCGTCGCTTGCTCTTCGCCCGACAGGCGATCAATGCGGCAGCCGGGCTCGCCGCGCCCGTACTGGCCATCCTGGTGTTTCTATCGGGTGTCGTGCTGCTGTTCTCCGGCGCCACGCCCGAGATCGACACGCGCCTCGAGCACATGGGCTTTCTGGTGCCTCACCGCCTGATCGATGCTTCGCACTTCGGCGCCAGCCTGATCGGTGTACTGTGCCTGCTGCTGGCTCAAGGCCTGCGTCGACGATTGTCGGCCGCGTGGCTGCTGACCACCGTCCTGCTGCTGGTTGGCGCCCTGCTGTCACTGCTCAAGGGCTTCGATTGGGAAGAGGCCAGTGTGCTGATCTTCACAGTGGCGCTGCTGACCCTGTTCCGCCGCTCGTTCTATCGCCCCAGCCGGTTGCTGGAGTTGCCCTTCTCGCCGGTGTACCTGGTGGCGAGTGTCTGCGTGGTCGGTGCCTCGGTCTGGCTGCTGTTGTTCGCCTATCAGGACGTACCGTACAGCCACGAGCTGTGGTGGCAGTTCACCCTCGATGCCGACGCGCCACGCGGCCTGCGCGCCGCCATGGGCAGTGCGGTGCTCTTGGTGATCGTCGCGCTGACCTGGCTGCTGCGCACCGCGCGGCCTGTGATCCACCTGCCCAACGATGAGGAACTGCACCGGGCCAAAGGCATCCTGATGGCCTCCGACCAGCCCGACGGCGGCCTGGCGCTCACAGGCGATAAAGCCTTGCTGTTCCATCCCAACCACAAAGCTTTTCTGATGTATGCCCGTCGCGGGCGCAGCCTGGTCGCCCTGTACGACCCGATCGGCCCCGCCCAGGAGCGCGCCGAGATGATCTGGCAGTTCCGCGACCTGTGCGATCTGCACCACGCGCGCCCGGTGTTCTATCAGGTCCGCGCGGAAAACCTGCCGTTCTACATGGATATCGGCCTGACCGCACTCAAACTTGGCGAAGAAGCACGGGTCGACCTGCGTCGTTTCGACCTGGACGCCAAGGGCAAGGAGATGAAAGACCTGCGCTACACCTGGAACCGCGGTGGCCGTGATGGGCTGGCCCTGGAGATCCACGAGCCCGGCCATGCGCCACTGGAGGCGCTCAAGGAGATCTCCGATGCCTGGCTCGGTGGCAAGAACGTACGTGAAAAAGGCTTCTCCCTCGGTCGCTTCAGCCCTGAGTACCTGCAGCACTTCCGTATTGCGCTGATCCGCTTCCAGGGCCGCCCGGTGGCATTTGCCAATCTGCTGGAAACCCAGGGCAACGAGCTGGCGAGCCTGGACCTGATGCGTGCCCACCCACAAGCGCCCAAGCTGACCATGGAGTTCATGATGATCGGCTTGATCTTGCACTACAAAAACCACGATTACGCCCGCTTCAGCCTCGGGATGGTGCCGCTTTCCGGCCTGCAGCCACGGCGCGGTGCTCCTCTGACCCAGAGGCTGGGTTCGATGGTGTTCCAGCGCGGCGAGCAGTTGTACAACTTCCAGGGGCTACGCCGCTTCAAGGACAAGTTCCAACCGGATTGGGAACCCCGCTACATGGCTGTGCCGGCCGGGCTCGACCCGTTGGTGGCACTGGCCGATACCGCCGCCCTGATCGCAGGCGGCCTGACTGGATTGGTGAAACGTTGATGATCCGACGCTATTGGCTTTACCTGACTGGCACCCTGCTCCTGGCCTTGCTGGCCGGTGCCGCGGCCTTCTGGCTGTGGACCCGCCCTGCGCCCGAGGCCCACCTGGAACACCTGACCCTGGCCGATGGCAGCAGCCTGGTGCGCGCCGTACCGGGTGTACACGCCAAGACCCACGTGGCCATTGCCGTACCCCAGGATCAGGCACTGAGCGACAAGCAACTGCTGGACCTGAGCCAGGCTGGCGAGGCCCAACTGGTCCAGGTGATCCTGCCGCCCAATGACTGTGCCAAGCAGCAGCACGCACTGGACCAGGCCATGGGCGAGCTGGCCTCGCCGCCTAACCTGGTGGCCGGTATCGGCCCAGGCGCTGCCCAGGCCTGGCGCTGGCTGGCCACCCAGACTGATGACAAGGCCCGCGCCATCTCCGTGGACTTCACCCTCGAACAACCCGGGTGCCAGCCCCTGCCCAAATCCGCTGCCCATGGCCATTGGAACGTGGCCTGGAACGACAACCCCGACGATGCCAGCGCCGCGTTCGTACGCGACCAGGCGAACGCCGAGACCAGCATCGCCGACTACGACATTCACCTGCCCCAGGTCCTCAAGGCTCAATTGACCCAGGCCCTGGTCGGCAAGGACGGCAATGCCCTGAGCATTCCGGTGGTGGAGGTCCCTGCCGGGCAAACCACCGACACCGTCACCCTGTTCCTCTCCGGGGACGGCGGCTGGCGTGACCTGGACCGCGACGTTGCAGGCGAAATGGCCAAGCTCGGCTACCCGGTCGTCGGGATCGATACCTTGCGCTACTACTGGCAACACAAGACGCCGGAGCAGAGCGCCGCCGATCTTTCCGAGCTGATGCAGCACTATCGCCAGAAATGGGGCACCAAGCGTTTCGTGCTCACTGGCTACTCCTTCGGCGCCGATGTGCTGCCGGCGATCTACAACCGCCTGCCGGATGAAGACAAACAACGGATCGATGCCGTAATCCTGCTGGCGTTTGCCCGCAGCGGCAGCTTCGAGATCGAGGTCGAGGGCTGGCTGGGCAAGGAGGGCCAGGAAGCCCCGACCGGCCCGGAAATGGCCCAACTGCCGGCACCCAAGGTCGTATGCGTCTATGGCGTTGAAGAGACGGACGAAAGCGGATGTACCGACAAGACCGCAGTCGGTGAGCGCCTGAAACTGCCTGGCGGGCATCACTTCGACGAGAACTATCCGGCCCTGGCCAAGCGCCTGATCAGCGAGATCGAGACACGTCAGGGCAAATCCAACGTGGCCGAGCAAAATTGACGGCAGGGCCTATGCGGCCCTGCACTGCGCGATAGAGGACGACAACCCATCCTGTAGCGGGCTTGCCCCGCGAACAGGGCAGCCCATCGCACGCTCAGATCTCGACCTGTGTTCCCAGCTCAATCACGCGATTGAGCGGTAGGTTGAAGAACCGCAGGGTGCCGTTGGCGTTCTTGAGCAGGAACGCGAAGAGGTTGCCGCGCCACCGCGCCATGCCCTCCAGGCGCGAGGCGATCACCGTCTCGCGACTGAGGAAATAGGTGGTGCGCATTGGACTGAAATCGAGTTCGTCCAGATGGCACAACTTCAGTGCCGCCGGTACGTCCGGTTCATCCATGAAGCCAAAGTGCAGCAGCACGCGGAAGAACCCATCGCCATAGGCCTCCACTTCGAACCGCTCGTGCTCCGGCACCCGCGGCCGGTCCTCGCTGACCACTGTCAACAGCACCACCTGGCTGTGCAGCACCTGGTTATGCAACATATTGTGCAACAGCGCATGGGGTACAGCGTCCGCCCGCGCGGTGAGGAATACGGCCGTACCCTCGACCCGATGCGGTGGCTGTACGCGTATGCTGCTGATGAACACCGGCAGCGGCAGGGCCCCCTCGTCGATACGGTCGACCAGAATCTGCTTGCCGCGCTTCCAGGTACTCATCAGGACGAACAGCACGATCCCCGCCAGCACCGGGAACGCGCCGCCCTGCACGATCTTCGGCACGTTGGCAGCGAAGAACAGTCCGTCGACAAACAAAAAGCCCAGCAGAATCGGCACCGCCAGCACCGGCGGCCATTTCCACAGCAGCAGCATCACCGCCGACACCAGGATGGTGGTCATCAGCATGGTCCCGGTCACCGCTACGCCGTAGGCTGCGGCCAGCGCACCGGACGACTCGAAGCCGATCACCAGCAGCACGACGCCGACCATCAGGGTCCAGTTCACCGCACTGATGTAGATCTGCCCCTGTTCGTCGCTGGAGGTGTGCTGGATCTGCATACGCGGGATGTAACCGAGCTGGATGGCCTGGCGAGTCAGGGAAAAGGCACCGGAAATCACCGCCTGGGAAGCGATCACCGTGGCCAGCGTGGCCAGTCCCACCAGCGGCAACAGCGCCCAGCTCGGCGCCAGCAGGTAGAACGGGTTGCGCGCAGCCTCGGGGTTTTGCAGCAGTATCGCGCCCTGCCCGAAATAATTGAGCACCAGGGCCGGCAGCACCAATGCGAACCAGGCCCGGGCGATCGGTTTGCGGCCAAAGTGCCCCATGTCGGCGTACAGCGCCTCGGCACCGGTCAGCGCCAGCACCACAGCGCCGAGGATCGCCACACCCATGCCGGGGTGAACGATGAAGAAGTTCAGCGCCCAGCCCGGATTGAACGCCTTGAGCACTTCCGGGCTCTGCGAAATGCCGTGCACCCCGAGCGCCCCCAGCACCACGAACCACGTGACCATGATCGGCCCGAACAGCTTGCCGATCTTCTCGGTGCCATGCTTCTGCACCAAAAACAACACCACCAGGATCACCAGCGAGACCGGCACGACCCAATGATCGATTCCGTCAAAAGCAAGGCCCATGCCTTCCACCGCCGAGAGCACCGAGACTGCCGGGGTGATCATGCTGTCGCCGTAGAACAGCGAAGCTCCGACCAGACCGCAACCGACCATCAGCGCCCTGAGCTTCGGATAGTTGGCCGTGGCCCGGCGCGCCAGCGCGGTCAGCGCCATGGTGCCGCCTTCGCCCTGGTTGTCGGCCCGTAGGATGAACATCACATACTTGAACGACACCACCCACAACAGCGACCAGAGGATCAGCGACAGGATGCCCAGCACGCCATCATGGTTGACCTGTACGCCATACCCGCCGGTGAAGACCTCTTTGAGGGTATACAGCGGACTGGTACCGATATCGCCATACACCACCCCAACCGCTGCGACGAGCAGGCCCAGCGAGCGTGTCGCCCCCTGCCCACCTTCGGCGTGACTGCTTGCCTGAACCATCGACCACTCCCGCAGAAGGCCTGTTAGACCCATTTGAATTGCACCCACGCCGAGCCATCCTGGATGCCCCCGCGCAACGGCGCGAAGCATAGCGTAGCGTTCGTCGTATTTCTGCTGGTAAAGCGACCTTGCGCTCGCTAGAATTGCGCACTTTTTGATCAGAGGCGCCAAAAGCGCCCATCAGCATCGCCCCCGTCAACGGCTGGGCGATCTGTCTTCAATACCGAGGTTAGCCATGTCCACCACTCCCGCCACCCCTAAGGTCGGTTTCGTAAGCCTGGGTTGCCCCAAGGCTCTCGTTGACTCCGAGCGCATCCTGACCCAGCTGCGCATGGAGGGCTATGAAGTCGTGCCTACCTATGAGGACGCCGACGTGGTGGTGGTCAACACCTGCGGCTTCATCGACAGCGCCAAGGCCGAGTCCCTGGAAGTGATTGGCGAGGCGATCAAGGAGAACGGCAAGGTCATCGTCACCGGCTGCATGGGTGTCGAGGAAGGCAACATCCGCGACGTGCACCCGAGCGTGCTGTCGGTCAGTGGCCCGCAGCAGTACGAGCAGGTGGTCAATGCCGTGCACGAAGTGGTGCCGCCGCGCCAGGACCACAACCCGCTGATCGATCTGGTCCCGCCCCAGGGCGTCAAGCTGACCCCGCGTCACTACGCCTACCTGAAGATTTCCGAAGGCTGTAACCACAGCTGCAGCTTCTGCATCATCCCGTCGATGCGCGGCAAGCTGGTCAGCCGCCCGGTCGGCGAAGTGCTGAGCGAGGCCGAGCGCCTGGTCAAGGCCGGCGTCAAGGAGATCTTGGTGATCTCCCAGGACACCAGCGCCTACGGTGTGGACGTCAAGTACAAGACCGATTTCTGGAACGGTCGCCCGGTCAAGACCCGCATGCTCGAGCTGTGCGAGGCCCTGAGCAGTCTCGGCGCCTGGGTGCGGCTGCA
Organism: Pseudomonas sp. NY15354; assembly: GCF_048068075.1. NCBI lineage: Bacteria > Pseudomonadati > Pseudomonadota > Gammaproteobacteria > Pseudomonadales > Pseudomonadaceae > Pseudomonas > Pseudomonas sp. NY15354. The sequence continues at coordinate 773 of NZ_JBLUPV010000042.1, read as the reverse complement.
CTATGTCTACCCATACCCGAACGTCGACGACGTGATCCCACTGATGGCCGCGGGCAAGATCCTGCCGTACCTGGACATCCCTTTCCAGCACGCCAGCCCCAAAGTGCTCAAGGCCATGAAGCGCCCGGCCTTCGAGGACCGTACCCTGGCCCGCATCAAGAGCTGGCGCGAGCAGTGCCCCGAGCTGGTGATCCGCTCGACCTTCATCGTCGGCTTCCCCGGCGAAACCGAAGAGGACTTCCAGTACCTGCTGGACTGGCTGACCGAGGCCCAGCTCGATCGCGTGGGTTGCTTCCAGTACTCGCCGGTCGAAGGCGCCCCGGCCAACGACCTGGGCCTGGAGGAAGTACCCGACGAGATCAAGCAGGAGCGCTGGGACCGCTTCATGGCGCACCAGCAGGCCATCAGCGCCGCGCGCCTGCAACTGCGCATCGGCAAGGAAATCGACGTGCTGATCGACGAAGTCGAGGAGCAGGGTTCGGTGGGCCGCAGCTTCTTCGATGCCCCGGAAATCGACGGCAGCGTGTTCATCGATGGTGACCACGGCTTCAAGCCTGGCGACAAAGTGCGCTGCCGCATCGTCGATGCCGACGAGTACGACATGTGGGCAGAACCGATCTGAGCCCCTCAGGTTAAGCCCCGATCAAGCCCCGCCACTGGCGGGGCTTTTTTTTGGTTCTTCACGGAATCCCGGGAAAGACAGAAACAAGAACGCCGGTTTGATGGATGATGTTCGTGCGAGCAAACACATCTACAAACCGGCGTTCTTGTGC
>NZ_JBLUPV010000041.1:0-35395 GCF_048068075.1 Pseudomonas sp. NY15354 | reverse complement strand
GCAAGCGCACCACGCGGGGCTGCGACGTGAACGGCATCCCGCTCGACCCCAACCACCACTGGAACATCGAAAGATCACGACGAACCGAGCGGAGCTAGACCGCTCGCCCCCCTCTCTTTCTTCGCTAACTGCCCAAAAACATGAAGACCACGCCCCGCCGCCCCCGATCTGACAGCGCCAAGGCCGCCGTAGCCGCGAGCCAGGCCGTGGCTGTCGGTCCAATCCAGCCACCGCCGCACATCCGCGTGCGCGATGCTGACAGGCCGTTCTGGGATGCCATCGTGACCGCTCGCCCACGGGACACCTGGACCGACGCCGACCTGGTGCTGGCGGCGAACCTGGCGCGGGCCTATGCCGACATCGAGGCGCTGCAAGATAGCATCGACCGCGACGGCATGCTGGTCGAGGGGAAGGTGAACCCGGCCTGTGAGCTGCTGGACAAGATGACGCGGCGGTCGCTGGCCATCGGGCGCCAGCTCATGGTGGCCACCATCGCCACGGTGGGCAAAGCCCAGGATATCCACAAGGGCGCCGCGCTCGAGCGTGAGGCCCGGCAGCATGTGGATGACGACCTGATCCCGACCCTGAGCACACTGCAATGACCCGCGCCGAAAAGATCATCGCGTTCATCGAGCGCTATTGCGTGACGCCCGAGGGCGCAGACGTGGGTAAGCCTCTGTGCCTGGCTGAGTTCCAGCGCCAGTTCATCCGCGACGTGTACGACAACCCGGTGGGCACTCGCCGGGCCATTCTCAGTGTGGCCAGGAAGAACGGCAAGTCGGGCCTGATCGCGGGCCTGCTGCTGGCGCACCTGGTCGGCCCCGAGGCGAAGCAAAACAGCCAGCTTGTGTCGGGTGCCATGAGCCGCGACCAAGCCGCCCTGGTGTTCAACCTGGCCGCCAAGATGGTTCAGCTATCGCCCGCCCTGTCGAAGATCGTCCGCATCGTGCCCAGCGGCAAGCGTCTGCTGGGGCTGAACCTGAACACCGAGTTCCGCGCCCTGGCCGCCGATGGCAAGACCGCGCATGGCCTTTCCCCGGTGCTGGCTATCCTGGACGAGATTGGCCAGATTCGCGGCCCGCAGTCCGACTTCGTGGACGCTATCACCACCAGCCAGGGCGCTCACTCGGCACCGCTGCTGATCGCTATCAGTACCCAGGCAGCCAACGACGCCGACCTGCTGAGCCAGTGGATTGACGACGCCCTGCGCAGCAATGACCCCAAGATCGTGTGCCGCCTGTACGCGGCGCCAGCGGGCTGCGACCTGATGGACGAAGACGGCTGGCGAGCGGCCAACCCGGCCCTGGGCATCTTCCGGTCGGAGACAGACCTGCGGGAGCAGATGCAGCAAGCCGAGCGCATGCCGAGCATGAGCAACACCGCCCGCAACCTGCTGCTTAACCAGCGCGTGAGCCTCGACAGCCCATTCATCAGCCCTGACGTGTGGATGGCCTGCGACACCGCGCCTGACCCGTTCGAGGGCCTGGTCTATGCGGGCCTCGATCTGTCGGCCCGAACCGACCTGACGGCGCTGGTGTTGATCGGCAAGGTGGATGGCGTGTGGCAGGTCCGTCCGTACTTCTGGACGCCCGAGCAGGGCCTGTTCGACCGAGCACAGAAGGACCGCGCCCCGTATGACATGTGGGTGCGCCAGGGGTACATCCGCACGACGCCAGGCGCCACGGTTGACTTGGAAGCGGTGGCCCTGGACATGGCCGAAATACTGAGCGACTGCGAGGTGGCGGCGATCGCCTATGACCGCTGGCGCATCGACGTGCTCAAGAAGGAACTGGAACGCCTGGGCCTGGAGCTGCCCCTGGTGCCGCACGGGCAAGGCTTCCGCGATATGGCGCCAGCCCTCGACGCTCTGGAGGCTGAGCTGCTGAATGGCCGTATCGCCCACGGTGGCCACCCCGTACTGACCCTGTGCGCCGCCAATGCTGTGGCGGTGAAAGACCCCAGCGGCAACCGCAAGCTGGACAAAAGCCGTCGCACCGGCCGCATCGACGGCCTGCAGGCCCTGGCCATGGCGTTCGGCGCCGCCCAGGTGGCCGAGGCCCCCGCCGATCTTGATACCGAGGTATTTTTCGTATGAGCACCGTAACCCTTGAAGAAGCCAAGCTGCATCTGCGTGTCGACCACGACGAGGAAGACGATTACATCGAGGTGCTGATCCTCGCCGCCGAGGTGCATGTGGGCGCACTTCTGGGTGACGGCCTGCCTGACCCCATGCCGGCACCCGTGATCGCCGCTGTCCTGCTGCTGGTGGGCGACCTGTACGAGAACCGCGAACGCCAGGGCGACCGCACGCTGACCGAGGGCACGACCTTTGCCATGCTGCTGGCGCCGTATCGCTCGATGGCGGTGCTGTGATGCAGGCCGGTAAGCTGCGCTACCCGGTGACGATTGAGCGCCCCGTGGACGTGCGCGACCAGTACGGCGGGTTCGTTCGCACCTGGGAGCTGGTGGGCCGGGAGTGGGCCGATATCGAGAGCATCAGCGGCAGCGAGTTCATCGCGGCCCAGGCGCCCCAGTCGCAGACCGTGTTCCGCATCCGCATCCGGTACCGCGACGACATGGTATCGAGCTGGCGCATACGCGAAGGGGAGAAGGTGTACGAAATCACCGCCGTGCTGCCAGACGCTCGCCGCCGGCGGATCGAACTCATGTGCAAGACTGGGCGGGATTGAAGGGGGTAGCGTTTCCCGATCCCCATGCCCTAGCGATCCGCTACCCCATCTCCTCAAAATTGAGGCGTCCGACCCCCGCTGGGGGTTGAAGGGGTCACATCCGATGTGATCCCCCAGCGGGGGGAGACAATTCTGGCAGGCTGCCAGAATTGATCGCCAACTCCCTGCATTGTAGGAAGCCCACCCCGTTGATCGAACAGGCCAGTACATCCGGGAAAATCCCGCATGTCATTCACCTGAATGAGATGTCCCGAAAACTTAGGGCATCTCTGGATGGTCCAGTTTTGGGTCATGGCTCGGTTCGGAGCCATCCAGACTTCAAATCCACATGGGGTTTGAAACGCACGTAGTTTGATTCGCCTGTAGGTCGCGTGGAGCATGGTCTGGAGCCATTTCCTTGTGCCCTGATGTTGTGCCTTCCTTGGCTCCGTTCGGAGCCATCCACCACTGGTGACCAGGTGTGCAATCTTTCTGCACACCCAGGCAAATCAACGGCAAACGTTCTTTTGGCAAAGGTCCGAAATTCGTACTTTTGACCAACTGTCCACGCGGCGTGCACCAAGCGTACGCCTGGCGTCCGGCTGCTTGTTCCGACGAATTTCGTCGATACAAACCTGTCTCTGAGACACTTTTGGATTTGAAATCCAGAACTCAGAACCGACTAGGTTCCACCTGGGTTCCACTACGAAATTTTCGTAGTAGGTCGGGACGCTTTCCGTACCAACCCCACTTCGTACGAAATTCGTCCGTAGTCAACGGGCGCGAAACTGCGCTGGTCTGAATACGGGAAATTCCCGTAATACCGGGTATTCCGACAAAACCGGCGAATCGCCGGTTTGACCCAGGCCGCGCCACGAAACCAGCCCCCGCCATTTTGTGGCGCCCACGAAAAAGCCCCGCCAGATCGTCTCTGTGCGGGGCTTCCCTTTGCTGTCACCCTGCTGTCACGCCGTTCGCTGCTGTCACGGTGATTCGGCTGGATGCCTTGTATTTACTGGTGCCGGGGATAGGAATCGAACCTACGACCTTCGCGTTACGAGTGCGCTGCTCTACCGACTGAGCTACACCGGCGTGAGCGCAACGCTACCACTGCCGTGGCGGTTACGCAAACGCCTGTTTCGCCTCGCTTATTCCCCCTCCCCCGGCACCTGGGTCAGGAGGCCTTGCACCCGGTCGGGGCGAGGTCTGCTTCCACGTTGGTGATGCACGTCCAGCCAGTGCTGGAGCGGGTGAGCGTGAGGGTTTTGCCGAGCACGTTGGCGGGGGCGTCGGCGAGGGTGCAGGTGATGCTGGCAGTGCCATCGGCGGCGGTGCCGCGGGCGGTGATGGCGCAATGGGTGGTGGTGGGCTGGCCGCCGAGGGCGGTGACGTCGGTGACGTCCTTTCCTTCGTTCAGGCGCAGCTCCATGGCGGTCTTGAGTGCGGAGATTTCCGCAAGGCCGGCGCCGGCTTTGGCGCGGGCTTGCTGGTTGGTGTACATGGGTATGGCGATGGTCGCCACGATGCCGATGATCGCCACGACAATCATCAGCTCGATCAGGGTGATGCCCCGTTGCCCTTTCATGAACGCTTTTCCTTGTTGATACGGCTATGCCTGGGTTGCAGTCTCGGCACCTAGGCAGACAGGCGCGCAGTAGAGCCGAACCGACACCTTTTGTCACCCCTGCCCGTCAGGTGGCCGGGCTCGCTGGACTACTCTAGTGAGCAACAGGGAAACCCGCCCGGTCAGGGACGCGACAAGCTGTTACGAGGCTTGTCGGGGCGGCAATTAAGGACGTTTGCATGAGCCATTCGACACGCATGTACGCCTGGGAAGGCACCACCATCAACGGCAACAAAATCAATGGCCGCACCGAGGGGCGCAGCCAGGCGTTCGTGCGGGCCGAGTTGCTGCGCCAGGGCATCCGCGCTGCCCGCGTGCGGCCGGCGAGCCGGATGCAATGGCGCTGGCCCGCTGGGCAAGGCAAGGCGGATGCGGCGGGCTTCAGCCGGCAACTGGCGACCTTGCTCAAGGCCGGGGTGCCATTGTTGCAGGCATTCGAGGTGATGGGGCGCAGCGGTGGGGATGAACACCTAGGGCGGCTGCTGACGCAATTGCAACAGGATGTGGGCGCGGGGCTGGGGCTGGCCGATGCGCTGCAGCGCCACCCGGGGTGGTTCGATCGGTTGTACTGCAACCTGGTACGGGTGGGTGAGCAGTCCGGCACGCTGGATCGGCAGCTGGAGCAGCTCGCCAACTTGTTGGAACGGCGCCGGGTGGTGCAGCGGCGGGTGCGCAAGGCGATGCTGTATCCACTGCTGCTGTTGCTGACGGGCTTGGGGGTGTCGGCGTTGTTGCTGTTGGAGGTGGTGCCGCGTTTTCAGGGGTTGTTCGCCAGTTTCGATTCGGCGCTGCCGCCGTTCACACAGTGGGTGATCGACTTATCCACAGCGCTGGGGCGGCACGCGCCGTGGTTGCTGGGCGTGCTCGCAATCTTAGGTATGTCGTTACGCCAGCTGTATCAGCGCCATGCCCCTGCCCGCCTGTGGATATCTCGGCAGGTGTTGCGTTTACCGGTACTGGGCACGCTCCTGGCCGAGGCGGCGTTGGCGCGATTTTCCCGCAGCCTGGGCACAGCCTACGGGGCTGGGGTGCCGCTGCTCGATGCGCTGGGCACGGTGGCGGCGGTGAGCGGTGGGCCGGTGCATGAGCAGGCGATTGGGCGGTTGCGCCAGGGCATGGGCAATGGACAGGGGCTGCATCAGGCGATGGGAGCGGATGCGTTGTTTCCGCCGATGCTGGTGCAGTTGGTGGCGATCGGTGAGTCCAGTGGCACGCTGGACCAGATGCTCAACAAGGCCGCGACCCACTACGAGGAACAAGTCAACCAGGCACTCGACCAGTTGACCGGCCTGTTGGAGCCGGCCATCGTGCTGGTTCTTGGTGTCGTGGTAGGTGGCCTGGTGGTGGCCATGTATTTGCCGATCTTCCAGTTGGGTAACTTGGTCTGACATGAATCTTTGGACTGTTTTCGCTGATCAGCCGGTGCTGTTTCTTGCCTTTGCCGGGCTGCTGGGGCTGTTGGTCGGCAGCTTCATCAATGTGCTGGCTTACCGCCTGCCGATCATGCTCGAGCGCCAGTGGCTGCGCGAGGCGCAGGAGGTGCTGGGCCTGCCGGTGGTGACGCATGAGCGCTTCGACCTGTGCCTGCCGGCCTCGCGCTGCTCCCATTGCGGCCATCGCATTCGCGCCTGGGAGAATATCCCGGTACTGAGCTATCTATGGCTGCGCGGGCGCTGCTCGGCGTGCAAGGCTGCCATTGGCGTGCGTTATCCGTTGGTGGAGTTAGGCTGCGCAGTGCTTTCTGTGGTGGTGGCCTGGCAGCTTGGGCCGTCGCTGCAAGCGTTGTTCGCGCTGTTGTTGACCTGGTGCCTGCTGGGCCTGAGCTTGATCGATGCAGATCACCAACTGCTGCCCGACGTGCTGGTGATGCCCACGCTCTGGCTGGGCCTGTTGTGCAATGCCTTTGGCCTGTTCACGCCCTTGCCCGATGCGCTCTGGGGCGCGGCGATCGGCTATTTGAGCCTTTGGGCGGTGTATTGGGTATTCAAGTTGCTCACCGGCAAGGAAGGGCTCGGCTATGGCGACTTCAAGCTGCTGGCCTTGGTCGGCGCCTGGGGCGGCTGGCAGGTGCTGCCGTTGACGCTGGTGTTGTCGTCGGTGGTGGGGGCGGTGATGGGCCTGTGCCTGCTGGGTTTGCGCAGGGCGTCCATGGGCTCGGCCATGCCATTTGGGCCGTATCTGGCCATTGCGGGCTGGATCGCAGTGCTCTGGGGTGATGAAATATACGTCTCCTACATGCAACTGTTTGGACACTGATGACCACTGCGGCATTTACCCCCTGGATTCTCGGGCTCACCGGCGGCATCGGCAGCGGCAAGAGCGCTGCGGCCGAGCGATTCGTCGAGCTGGGTGTACATCTGGTCGATGCCGACCAGGCGGCGCGTTGGGTCGTGGAGCCTGGCCGGCCGGCGCTGGCGAGCATCGTCGAGCGCTTCGGCGCGGGCGTATTGCAGGAGGACGGCCAGCTCGACCGCGCCGCCCTGCGCAAGCTGATCTTCGCAGACCCCGCCCAGCGCCAGTGGCTGGAGGCGTTGCTGCATCCGCTGATCGGCCAGGAGATCTTCAGCTACCTGGCCAAGGCGGAATCGCCTTATGCGATCTATGTGTCGCCGCTGCTGGTGGAGTCTGGCCAGATCGCGAAGACCCAGCGCGTGCTGGTGATCGATGCGCCACAGGAGCTGCAGATCCAACGCACCCTGGCCCGCGACAACACCAGCCCCGAACAAGTGCAGGCGATCCTCAAGGCCCAGGCCGCCCGAGAAGAGCGGCTGCGCCATGCCGATGACGTGGTGGTCAACGACCGGGAACTGGGCTGGTTGCATGAGCAGATCGACCGTCTGCATCACTTTTACCTGACTTTACGAGGAGGCCAACCATGAGCCAGCCACTGACCGTTGACTGCCCGACCTGCGGGGCACCTGTGGAATGGAGCGAGAAGAGCCCGTTTCGACCGTTTTGTTCTGATCGTTGCAAACTGATCGACTTGGGCGCTTGGGCGGCTGAGGAGCACAAGATTCCGGCTTCGGAGGAGTCGGAGGATGAGTTGTATTCCGGGGATTTGGAGCCGCGGCATTGATCGCAGTGCCGCGCTGAATGCCGATCTGCGAAGGGCGCTTTGCGCCCCATCGCGATCGCGGCTTGCAGTCACCATAAAAACCAAGAAATTTAATCATCAAAAAGCATAAATATAGGGCTATTTATAAAAAGCACACCAAGTATTAAAAACACAATTAGACACCACAAACCCACAAGCACACGTCTGAAACCAATGGGAAAGCGGTCAACCTCCTCCATTTTCAAAAAATTTCTACGCACACAAAACCTTGGAATACTCAGCATCAATGCGATCAAACAGACACGCACCATTTTTCCAAGCAGCCCTGCGTGAGCGAAATTCTTCTTATTCACATCAATCAAAGCACTACCTGGCAATAGCGCTTCAAAGTACTCAACATAACGATGCGCAAGGTAAACCAAAGTAAAACAGGCAAACACCATCAAGATAAAAAAAACCATTTTTATCCAAATAATATCCACTATATTCACCCGCCTACCTTTTCATACAAAAACTGCCCAAGGTCCCCTCCAATATCACCTAATGTCTCACCCATAACTACAGCACCAGCGGCTCCACCCACAACGGCACAGACAAAAGCACCTGTACCCGCAGTGGGGATACCAACTACCACACTACACAAAAAAGTCCCTGCAGCAGCACCAGCACCGCCGCCAATAGCGCCCCCTCCCACATTACCGATCAACGAACCTCCTTCGACATACTTGGCCTCCCTACACTGATCTTCACGACCTAAAGTACAAGCCTTATAGATCGACAACCCCGTTGCCGTCACGTCCAGCGAAATACCAATCGGCGTGCCCATTCTAAGCAGTTTGCTGGCTTTTGCCACACCCGAAATCTTTTCAGCATATCCCGCGATCTCTCCCGTGTGCAGATAACTTTTAGTTGAAATATTCAGCATTCTTTTGACCGAACTTTCGCGACGCAATCTGGAGCCATAAGCAGCCATATTGTCCAGTTGCGCTTCCAGCTTCATGAACAAAGCGGTGCGTCTGGTATAGAACTCATTGCGAGCCTTAAGGGTAGCGCTGCGCAGATACTCTTGGTACAGCTTTTCGATTTCCAGAAGCGTGGCTCTGATTCCATCAAGATGCTTACTCCAGGCGCTGCTGGTCGCGCCAATCCCCAATGAGGCATGGGCAAGCAAGCTTTTTACCAAATCAAGGTTGTCCAGAAGGAAATCGTCGCCGCCAGGGCCGGTGAGCAGCAAAGATGCATGCGTATCGGCCGCTTTTTTCATCAAGTATGCCTCTTGGCTGGTGCAGGAAGGCGTGGTTGGATCACCCATGATGACCACTTCACCTACCCCTACCACGTTATTTACAACATGCGCATTCAGGACATCAAACTTGGCACTCTCATATTTTGAAAAATCTAGACTAGCCTTGAGAGAGTCATAGGTCTGTGTTTTAGGATTTATGAAATACCGGGCTTCAGACATGCGATGACCTTACGCGTATTTTTTGTTAGCGATTCGGTCCCATCCGCCTGCCACATTTCCCCCGCCACTGCCATCAATTCGTTTTTGCTGAGTATAGGTCGTCTTAATCCGGCCATAATTAAGCTGCACAATTTCCATGGGCACGCCGGCGCTCACCTCCTGTGCATAGTCGGCAATGATCACCTCTTCAAGAATGACCTCGAAGTACTTGAGTTTTTTACCACCCGCCCGGCAAAGCGCCAGTTTCACTTCCTTGAGGTGCTGACCGGCACAACTGGCCTCCATCAACTTACAGCTGGCACTGTCCAGATACTTGATAAACGTGAAATTGGTCAGGGTAGTACGCCCTGACGATGCGCCGCCCGCAGAACTCGCGGTGGCAGAGGTACTTTGGCTGACACCAAACTTGTACCCGGTGATTTCAATCCAGTTATTGTAATTTTCGTCCAGTGCTTCACCAGCAATATCATCGATCTGGATAAACGCATCAACAGACATACTCACCTTCTCCTTGGCAACTTCCGAGACTGATCAAAAGACTCATAATGGGTAGTACTGAGCGAGACTAGGCTTTGGGGAAAGGCATCGCAATGGCGTCAAGGCAGCAAAAATAGCAAATCGGAAATGGACTACCGGCATTTCGGAAGAACATGTAACGAAGAAGTTTCTAGCAATTTTCGAGAAACAGGATCGCGGATTTGGCAAGGGGCGCTTTGCGCCCCATCGCGACGCAAGGCCGCTCCTACAGCGGCCACGTCACTGGGGTTCGTCATCATTCCAAGGCGCTTGTAGATATCGGGTGCGATTGAACGTCTCCAGCCATTCCGGGCAGAACACCACCAACGCGCTGATCACCGCGCCATTGATAAAGGCCTCGGGGAAGATGATCAGCCACAGGTAGCCGATGAAGTCCGACAGCCATTCCGGCATGGCGAAGCGCCCGTCCAGCCACAACAGGCCAAGCCCGGCCAGCACGCACAACAAGGCCGACAAGGCTGCGGCGAAGAACCCGGAGAAGATATAGACGAACAGGTTACGCGGCTGGGCGCGCTCGACCAGGATCGCGCACACTTCGGTGACCAGCACCGGCAGACCGATGATCAACAAGCCGTTGACGCCCAAGGCGGCCAGGTCCTGGCGCCCCAGCGCCAGCAATCCCAACTGGGCGAGGAAACCGCCGAGGATCGCCAGCGGCCAGTCCAGCAGCAGGGTCACGGCGGTCATGCCGATGAAGTGGTAGGACACGCCCGTGTCGAAGTCGCGTCGCACCAACCACAGCACGAACAGACCAAACACCGTGCCAAACAGCAGGTGCTGCCGGCGGCTGTCGCTGAACAGCTCGACCCAGCGCGTGCGGCTCAGGGCCCAGATCAACAGGGGCACGTAGCCGAGCCAGCCCAGGGTCAGGCTGGTGGTGGACAGGACCTGCGCACTGATCACCGGTTCGCTCCTTCGGACGGTCGTGGATAGGCCGAGTCTACACCCGATTGCCGGGGCTATCGTTTGGCCACCGGATTCCTACGCACAAACAGCATCTTACCGTCATGGATTAACGACTAAGCTTGTTCCCATGGATGACTCAGACTACCTGCGCCTGCTTACCATCCAGGCGGAACAAGCCAATGCCTTTCTCTCCAACGCCCGTAAATGGGAACGAGAGCGTTGGGTGTGCCAGCGCCTGTTGCAAGGATTGAACATCGCCTACCGCAGCGAGGACTTCACTCCCGCAGGCCAGGAGCCGCCCGACGTGCTGTTTCGCGATGCAGCCTTCGAGGTGTTCTTCGTGCTCGATGAAGGGCGCCGACTCAATGACGAATGGCGCGAAGAACTGCAGCGTCGGCGCAGTGCGTTTTCCCTGAGCCAACTGGTGCGCCGCGAGGCCCGGCCAAGGCGGATCAGCGCCCAGGAGCTGCTCGGGCGCCTGGCCCCAACCCTGCGCAAGAAGGCGCACAACTACCGGGAACGCGGGCTGGACCTGAGCGAGCTGGACATCATCGCCTTCGCCAGCCTCAAACGCGAGGTGCTGGACCTCAACAGCCACTTCCCGCCGCCCACCGAATACCTGCGCCAGGGCTGGCGCTCGCTGTCGCTGGTGGGGCCGACCTTCGCGCGGGTGCTGTTCGCCCATCCCGATGCGCCGGATTTTCTGCGCGGGAACCTGGGGCGCAGCATCGTCTTCGATGTCGGTATCAGTCTTTGATCCACTGCCGAGAGTCTTTGCGATGGCGTACACTCGGCGCCAGTGATAGAAAGCATTATCATTCGATATCAAGTGCTTGCGAGAACCCTGTGGTGTTTACGCAGTCACAAGCGTCTATCTGACGAGGCCCACCATGACCAGCCGCTTGAATCCAGAAGATCAGCGTCGTGTCGATGAATACCTGCAAGCCCCTCAGCATCGAGTCGAGCGCAAGCCATTCCGGCCTTTGCTGCTCCTCGTGGTGGTGGTGGCAGTGACCATCGGCCTGGGCCTGCTTAGCCGCCTGTTGAGTGGACTGGTGCTATGAGCTGCCTTGCGCTCGCCCTCCCCTCGCCCCTGTCGCGGCCGGCCCTTGGGGCCAAGAATTCCTTAAACCTTATGAGATATTCCCATGACTCATCGCATCGTGATTGTCGGCGGCGGCGCCGGCGGCCTGGAACTGGCGACCCGCCTGGGTAAAAGCCTGGGCAAGCGCAAGCAGGCCGAGATCACCTTGGTCGACGCCAACCTCACGCACATCTGGAAGCCCCTGCTGCACGAAGTGGCCGCCGGCTCGCTGAACTCCTCGGAAGACGAACTGAACTACGTGGCCCAGGCCAAGTGGAATCACTTCAATTTCCAGCTGGGGCGCATGAGCGGCCTGGAGCGTGAGACCAAACAGATCCAACTGGCCGCGACCCTCGATGAAGAGGGCCGCGAGCTGCTGCCTGCGCGCACCCTGGGCTATGACACCCTGGTCATCGCGGTGGGCAGCAACACCAACGATTTCGGCACCCTGGGCGCGGCGCAGCACTGCCTGTTCCTGGATACCCGCAAGCAGGCCGAGCGCTTCCATCAGCAGTTGCTCAACCACTACCTGCGTGCCCATGCCGGGGATGTAGCCAGCGAAAAGATCAGCGTGGCCATCGTCGGTGCCGGCGCCACCGGTGTGGAACTGGCCGCCGAACTGCACCACGCGGCCCACGAACTGGCGGCCTACGGCCTGGACCGCATCCAGCCCAAGGACATGCACATCACGCTGATCGAAGCTGGCCCTCGCGTGCTGCCCGCCCTGCCCGAGCGCATCAGCGTGCCGGTGCACAAGACCCTGGAAAAACTCGGGGTGAAAGTGATGACCAACGCGGCGGTCAGCGAAGTGACCGAGGATGGCTTGAAGACGGCCTCCGGCGAAGTGATCCAGGCCAGCTTGAAGGTGTGGGCGGCAGGTATCCGAGCGCCGGGCTTCCTCAAGGACATCGATGGCCTGGAGACCAACCGCATCAACCAACTGGTGGTGCGTCCGACCCTGCAGACCACCCGTGACGACAACATCTTTGCCTTCGGCGATTGCGCCGCCTGCCCGCAACCAGGTAGCGACCGCAACGTACCGCCACGGGCCCAGGCCGCGCACCAGCAGGCTTCGATGCTTGCCCAGAGCCTGAAGGCTCGCTTGGAGAACAAGCCGCTACCGACCTATGAGTACAAGGACTACGGCTCGCTGGTTTCACTCTCGCGCTTCTCGGCGGTGGGCAACCTGATGGGTAACCTGATGGGCAGCGTGAAACTGGAAGGCTGGTTGGCGCGGATGTTCTATGTGTCGCTGTACCGGATGCACCAGATGGCGCTGTACGGATTCTTCCGCACGGCACTGATGATGCTGGGCAGCAAGATTGGCCGAGGTACCGAGCCGCGCCTGAAGCTGCACTGACAGGCCAGGCCCTCACTTGGAGGAATGGGGTTATCCGCGAGTACGATAGTGAATCGACTATCGCTTTCGCGGGTAAACCCGCTCCCACAAGGGCCGCGATAAACATCAAAGCACCGGAAGGTGCTTTTTTTGTGCGCCAATGCCGGGCAATACCCCAAATATATGAAGCGGCGCTGACAGGCGTTGTCGTGACGTGTGAGAGCGGGTTTACCCGCGAATACGGGAGTGAATTCGCCGTCGCTCTCGCGGGTGCCCCTCCCACAAGGGGAGGCGATGGACATCAAAGCACCGGAAGGTGTTTTTTTTGTGCGCCAGTGCCGGGCAATGCCCGAAATATTATGAAGTGGCGCTGACAGGCGTTGTCGTGACGTATGGGAGCGGGTTTACCCGCGAATACGGAGTGAATTCAACGTCGCTCTCGCGGGTGAATCCACTTCCATAAGCTGGCGATGTCACGTTTGGATAAATTCGAGGCAAAAGAAAAAGGGCATCTCATTCGAGATGCCCTTTTTACATGGTGGGTCGTGTAGGATTCGAACCTACGACCAATTGGTTAAAAGCCAACTGCTCTACCAACTGAGCTAACGACCCGGAAAATGGTCGGGGTGAGGGGATTCGAACTCCTGACATCCTGCTCCCAAAGCAGGCGCGCTACCGGACTGCGCTACACCCCGAAATTGGCTCCGCGACCTGGACTCGAACCAGGGACCCAATGATTAACAGTCATTTGCTCTACCGACTGAGCTATCGCGGAACTGAACTTCGTACAACTTCGAAGTCTGTGTTAGCTTCGAACTCTTCAGCGTTGTCGCTGCTGAGGCCGGCTATTCTACATTCTTCGTTTTGCTTGTCAACCCCCAATTTGCTTTCAAGTTACTGATTTGCAAATTGTTTTCAGATCCCTTGTACCGCCGGTGATCTGTGTAGTGCCTGACAGCGGGGCGTATATTAGGGGCACTCGATTTTCTGTGCAAGCATTTTTTTCAAAATATTCAGCAAGTTAGATCGGACCCAGAAAAATCAGGGGTTTGCGTTGCCCTCCCCCTACATCGCCGGGGCAGCCAAAACGAAAAAGCCCCGCATATGCGGGGCTCTTTCTTACACTGCCGGGCTCAGGCAAAGACGATTTCGTCGCCTTCGACCTTGGCGGTGATCGCCGCGCCAGGCAGGAACTGCCCACCGAGGATCAACTGCGCCAGCGGGTTTTCGATCCAGCGCTGGATCGCACGCTTGAGCGGCCGTGCGCCATACACTGGGTCGTAACCGACCGCGATCAGCTTGTCCAAGGCCTCCGGACTCAGGCTCAGCGACAGCTCGCGCTCGGCCAGGCGGCTGCGCAGGCGGCCAAGCTGGATCTCGGTGATACCGGCGATCTGGTCCCGACCCAGTGGCTCGAACACCACCACTTCATCGATCCGGTTGATGAACTCCGGACGGAAGTGCGAACCCACCGCATCCATCACCGCCGCACGTTGTGCCTCGCGGTCACCGGCCAACTCCTGGATCTGCGCCGAGCCCAGGTTGGAGGTCATCACGATCACCGTGTTGCGGAAGTCCACGGTACGGCCATGGCTGTCGGTCAAGCGGCCGTCTTCAAGTACCTGCAACAGCACGTTGAACACGTCCGGGTGAGCCTTCTCCACTTCATCGAGCAGCACCACCGAATACGGCTTGCGACGCACCGCCTCGGTCAGGTAGCCGCCCTCCTCGTAGCCGACATATCCGGGTGGAGCACCGATCAGTCGAGCCACGGAGTGCTTCTCCATGAACTCGGACATGTCGATCCGCACCATCGCCTCCTCGGTGTCGAAGAGGAACTCGGCCAGCGCCTTGCACAACTCGGTCTTGCCTACACCGGTCGGGCCGAGGAACAGGAACGAGCCGCTGGGTCGGTTGGGGTCGGCAAGACCGGCCCGGGAACGACGTACGGCGTTGGCCACGGCGGTCACGGCTTCGTTCTGGCCAATCACGCGCTGGTGCAGCAACGCTTCCATCTTCAGCAGCTTCTCGCGCTCGCCTTCGAGCATCTTGGCCACCGGAATGCCGGTCCACTTGGAGACCACTTCGGCGATTTCTTCTTCGGTCACCTTGTTGCGCAGCAACTGGTTCTCGGTCTTGCCGTGCTGGTCGACCATCTGCAGGCTGCGCTCCAGATCAGGGATGATCCCGTATTGCAGCTCGGCCATGCGGCTCAGGTCACCCTTGCGGCGGGCGGCCTCGAGCTCCTGACGGGCCTGCTCGATCTTTTGCTGGATCTGCGCAGAACCTTGCACCTCGGCTTTTTCCGAGGCCCAGATTTCTTCGAGGTCGGAATACTCGCGCTCCAGGCGCTCGATTTCCTCGGTCAGCTTCTCGAGGCGTTTTTTTGCCGCCTCGTCTTCTTCTTTCTTGAGCGCCTGGGACTCCACCTTCAACTGAATCAGGCGACGGTCGAGGCGATCGAGCACTTCAGGCTTGGAGTCGATCTCCATGCGGATGCGGCTGGCCGCTTCGTCGATCAGGTCGATGGCCTTGTCCGGCAACTGTCGATCGGTGATATAGCGGTGGCTCAGCTTGGCCGCGGCGATGATGGCACCGTCGGTGATAGCCACCTTGTGGTGCACCTCGTAGCGCTCCTTCAGGCCGCGCAGGATGGCGATGGTGTCTTCCTCGCTCGGCTCCTCGACCAGCACCTTCTGGAAGCGGCGCTCCAGCGCTGCGTCTTTTTCGATGAACTGGCGGTACTCGTTGAGCGTGGTGGCGCCAACGCAGTGCAGCTCACCACGGGCCAGGGCCGGCTTGAGCATGTTGCCGGCATCCATGGCGCCCTCGCCTTTACCGGCGCCGACCATGGTGTGCAGTTCGTCGATGAACAGGATGATCTGGCCTTCCTGCTTGGACAGCTCATTGAGCAACGACTTGAGGCGCTCTTCGAACTCACCACGGTACTTGGCGCCAGCGATCAGCGCGCCCATGTCCAGGGCAAGCAGGCGCTTGCCCTTGAGGCCATCGGGCACTTCGCCGTTGATGATGCGCTGGGCCAGGCCTTCGGCGATGGCGGTCTTGCCCACGCCAGGCTCTCCGATGAGCACAGGGTTGTTCTTGGTACGACGCTGCAGGACCTGCACGGTACGGCGGATCTCGTCGTCGCGGCCGATCACCGGGTCGAGCTTGCCTTCCTCGGCGCGCTTGGTCAGGTCGACGGTGTACTTGTCCAGGGCCTGGCGCGACTCCTCGGCATTGGGATCGTTGACCGCTGCACCGCCGCGCAGGTTGTTGATGGCGTTTTCCAGCGCCTTCTTGCTCACGCCCTGGCTGAGCAGGAGTTTGCCAAGTTTGCTGTTCTCGTCCATGGCCGCGAGCAGCACCAGCTCGCTGGAAATGAACTGGTCGCCCTTCTGCTGGGCCAGGCGGTCAGCCTGGTTGAGCAGGCGCGCCAGGTCCTGGGACATGTTCACGTCGCCCGTGGGATTCTGGATTTTCGGCAGTTGGTCCAGCTCTTTCACCAGGGCCTGACGCAGGCCATTGATGTCAAAGCCGACCTGCATCAGCAGCGGCTTGATGGAACCGCCTTGCTGATCGATCAGCGCCTGCATCAGGTGCAGGGGCTCGATGGCCGGGTGGTCCATACCTACGGCCAGGGATTGGGAATCGGATAACGCCAGTTGCAGCTTGCTGGTCAGTCGGTCTATTCGCATGGGGGATACCTTCCTTTAAAGGGCAGGCGGAGCGATGGACAGCACCTGTAATGAAGAACCTGCCTGAGATGACCAAATAGATAAGGCTGATTCTGGGTTTTTCAAGCTTAGCGGGGTTGACATAAGTCAGCAGTGCAGATCTTGTCTGGGAGCGCTTTGCGCTCCATCGCAGGCTTTACCGCGCCACGACTGGGGATCTGCAGAATCTGCGAATGCTGTAGGAGCTGGCGAAGCCTGCGATGGGGCGCAAAGCGCCCCGGCAAGGGCATCAGCGCTGCAACCAGACCAACGAAGCGAAGCGCCCGCCCTGCGGCGTGCGGCGATAGGAAAAGAAGCGCGGGTCATTGACCGTGCAGAAACCACCACCATAGACAGCGGTGACCCCACGGGCCGCCAGGCGGATGCGGGCCAGCTGGTAGATATCGGCCATCAACTTGCCAGGCCGCTCACCGTCGACGAAAGCTGCAGCAGACTCGGGGTGCACGGCAGTGAAGGCATCGCGCACCTCCAGCCCCACCTCGAACGCCTGCGGCCCGATGGCCGGGCCCAGCCATACCAGCACCTCGTCGGCGGGTACGCCGAGACGATCGAGCGTGGCCTCCAGCACACCGCCGGCCAACCCGCGCCAGCCTGCATGCGCAGCTGCCACGCGGGTACCGGCGCGATCGCAGAACAGGGCCGGCAGGCAGTCGGCGGTCATCACCGTGCAGGCGATGCCGGGCTGGTCGGTGAAGCTGGCGTCAGCCTCGGCTACAACGCCCGGGTCGGCGTCGGCCACCACCAGACCATGCACCTGCTTGAGCCACGCCGGGCGAATGCCAAAGGCCTCACTGAGGCGACGGCGGTTCTCGGCGACCGCAACCGAGTCGTCGCCCACGTGGTCACCGAGGTTGAATGTCTCGTAGGGCGGCAGGCTGACGCCGCCCTCGCGGGTAGTGACACAGGCGCGCACCGAGGCCGGGGCCGGCCAGTCGGGGATCAGCAGCGACTGCGTCAGGTCGTTCATCCGATGAAGCTCTCGCGGTCCTGGGCGAGCAGCGACAGCAGCCAGACGAAGTCGTCAGGCAGCGGCGAGGCCCATTCCATGCGTTCACCGGTGGTCGGATGGTCCAGCGCCAGGAAACGCGCATGCAGGGCCTGGCGCGGGAAGTGCTTGACCGCCTCGACCATGGCCACGCTGGCAGCCGGAGGAATGCGGAAGCGCCCGCCGTAGGTCTGGTCGCCAACCAGCGGGAAGCCCACATGAGCCATGTGCACACGGATCTGGTGGGTACGGCCGGTCTCGAGCTTGACCCGCACATGGGTGTGCGAGCGGAAGCGCTTGAGCACGCGGTAGTGGCTGACTGCGGGCTTGCCGCCGTCGGTCACCGCCATGCGCTGACGCATGCCGCCATGACGGCCGATGGGCGCGTCGATCTTGCCACCGGCGGTGACCACACCGACCACGATGCATTCATAGATGCGGCTGACCGAGCGCTTTTGCAGTTGGTCGACCAGGTTGGTCTGCGCCTGCAAGGTCTTGGCCACCACCATCAGGCCGGTGGTGTCTTTGTCCAGACGGTGCACGATACCGGCACGCGGCACGTTGATGATGTCCGGCACATGGTGCAGCAAGGCGTTGAGCAGGGTGCCGTCGGCATGGCCCGCGGCCGGGTGTACCACCAGCCCGGCAGGCTTGTTGATCACCAGGATCTGGTCGTCTTCGTAGACGATGTCCAGCTCGATGTCCTGGGCCACCCATTCACCCTGGGCCTCCTGCTCGGCTTCAAGGGCCAGGACGGAGCCACTGTGGACGATATCGCGCGGGCGCAGTACCGCGCCGTCGACTGTCAGGCGGCCATCCTTGATCCACGAGGACAGGCGCGAGCGCGAGTACTCGGAGAAGAGTTGGGCGGCGACTTGGTCGAGGCGTTGGCCGCCCAGTTCGGACGGGACCTCTGCGCTAAGTTGAATGATCTCGGACATGCTCGATTCGGCGGGCGCACAGCCTTTGGTTTCAGCTGCACGCTTGTGGTTAAATACGGCTTCTTTTGCCCCGGGTTTGGCCGGGGGCGCTCATCATAACAGGACGGCACCGCCCAAGACAGCGGCCGTCAAAGGGACGCAAGCCGCCATGCAAGTGAAACACCTGCTGCTGATCGCCATTCTCGGGCTCACCGCTGCCTGTTCCTCCAACAAGGAAGTCGTCGACGAGAACCTCAGCGAGGCCGAGCTGTACCAGCAGGCGCAGGCCGACCTGGACAACCACAGCTATACCAGCGCCGTGAACAAGCTCAAGGCCCTGGAATCGCGCTACCCGTTCGGCCGCTACGCCGATCAGGCGCAGCTGGAACTGATCTACGCCAACTACAAGAATGCCGAGCCGGAGGCCGCCAAATCCGCCGCCGAGCGCTTCATCCGCCTGCACCCTCAGCACCCGAACGTCGATTACGCCTACTACCTCAAGGGCCTGACCTCGTTCGACCAGGACCGCGGCCTGCTGGCGCGTTTCCTGCCGCTGGACATGACCAAGCGTGACCCAGGCGCCGCTCGCGACTCCTACAACGAGTTCGCCCAGCTGACCAGCCGCTTCCCCAACAGCCGCTACTCGCCGGACGCCAAGCAGCGCATGATCTACCTGCGCAACCTGCTGGCCTCCTACGAGATCCATGTCGCCGACTACTACCTGAGCCGCCAGGCCTATGTGGCCGCCGCCAACCGTGGCCGCTACGTGGTCGAGAACTTCCAGGAAACCCCATCGGTCGGCGACGGCCTGGCCGTGATGGTCGAGGCCTACCAGCGCCTGCACCTGGACGAGCTGGCTGCCACCAGCCTGGAAACCCTCAAGCTCAACTACCCAGACCACCCGAGCCTGGTCGACGGTCAATTCCAGCCCAAGCAGGAAGAAGCCGATAACCGCTCCTGGCTGTCCAAGGCCACCCTAGGCCTGATCGAAACCGAGACCCCGCTGCCGCCGGGCGAAACCCGTGCCAACCAGGACGTGGTCAAGCAGTTCCAGGACGCACGCTCGGAGATGCCTGAAGAGCTGCTGCCGAAGGACGAAGACGGCAACCCGATCCTGCCGGAAGGCCCGAAAGAAGCCGAAAAAGACCGCTCCTGGTTCAGCTACATGACCTTTGGTCTGTTCGACTGATATCACGCGCAACAGAAAGGGAGGCCCGAGGCCTCCCTTTTTTATTGACTGCGCCCTAGACTGTCGCTCTTTCCTCTCGACAAACTGGACACCATGGTTCGTCTACTTTTCTGGATCGCCGTGATCGGCGCTGCGTTCTGGCTGTGGCGCAAATTCAACGCCAGCCAGCAGTCGTCTTCCGAGCCCAAGCTCGATGACCCGCTGAAGATGGTGCGCTGCGCCCACTGCGGCGTGCACCTGCCCAATGACCGTGCCCTGCGCCGGGGCAATGACTGGTATTGCAGCCAGGCCCACCTGGAGCAAGGGCCCGGTCAGCAGCGTTGATGTGATTGTTCGCTGCAGGAGCGTCTGCGTTGTGTTGCCTGCGCCGGCCTATTCGCGGGTAAACCCGCTCCCACAGGGTGGAGCAGTGATCCTGTGGGAACAAAGCACGGCGGTGTCAAACCAGACGCGTACCTGGTGCATAGGGCGTCGGATCAATGATCGGCTCTGCGCCGGTCAACAGATCCGTGAACAGTTGGCATGATGCAGGCGCCAGCACCAGCCCATTGCGGTAATGCCCGCAGTTCAGCCACAGCCCCTCATGCCCTGGCACCGGTCCGATGTAAGGAATCCCCTCCGGGGAGCCTGGCCGCAGGCCCGCCCAGTGGGCAACCACCTCGGCATCGGCCAGTGCCGGCAACAGTTCTACCGCCGATGCCTTCAGGCTCTCCAGCGCCTCGTCAGTGGGGGTCTTGTCGTATCCGGCGTGCTCGAGGGTACTGCCCACCAGAATGTGCCCGTCACGACGTGGAATGGCGTAACGCCCCTTGGCCAGGACCATGCTCGGCAGGAAGTCCTCGGCACACTTGAACAGGATCATCTGCCCCTTCACCGGCTCCACTGGCAGCGCCAGCCCAAGGGTGCGCAGCAAGTCGCCACTCCAGGCACCGGCACTGAGGACCACCTCGTCCGCCGCCAGCACGCCATCGGCGGTGTGCACGCCGGTAATACGCCCATCCTCCTGGCAGAACCCGCTGACCTGGCAGTGCTCGCGCAGGGTCACATTGGGCATTGCCAGCAAGGCGGCCTTGAGTGACTTCACCAAGCGCGGGTTACGCACATTGGCCACCCCGGCCATGTAGATGGCGCGCTTGAAGCCAGGGCCAAGCACCGGTACTGCATCGTATGCCGCCGAGATATCCACAGGGCTCAATGGCCGCTGCTCGCGCTGGGCCCAGGCCAGGGCTTCGGTTTCGTCGTCCAGGTCCAGCCAGTACAGGCCAGTGGTGTGCACTTGCGGGTCGATACCGGTAGAAGCGAACAGGCGCTCGCCCAGCTGTGGATAGAAGTCCTGCGACCAGTGCGCCAGGGCGGTCACCGCCGGGCTGTAGCGCCAGGGATACAGCGGCGAGACGATACCGCCGCCCGCCCAGGAGGACTCGCGCCCCACCTCGCCCTGATCACATACCACCACCTGGCCGACCTTCGGCGCCAGGTTGAACGCCGTCAGCAGCCCGATCACCCCACCGCCGACAATCACTACTTGCTTGCTCATCTGTCGATCCACTACCTGAATTAAAACCGGGCCTTCAACGTCCCCAGCAATCTTCGGCCGGCATGCCAGCGCCTGGGTTGTCACGCACCCCAGCCTGGTCGAGCTGGAAGTCGCCACAACGGTCATCGGCCATCGAGCCTGCGGGCAGGCGTCTGGCGAGCAGCAGGAAGCTGTCGTCGTCACGCTGCGCCTGCAAACGGTAATGACGCGTGCCTTCAGGCAATGGCGGTACCTGAGGGTCAGGGTCGGCGTACTGGCCGGTACGCGCGCGATGGCGCTCCAGACGCAGGGCTGCGTCCTGCAGCAGGCCAACCACTTCGCTTCGCGCGGCGCGCCTGAGCTGGTCGCTGTAACTGGGGTAGGCAATGGCTGCCAGAATGCCGGTCACGGCCAGGACAATCAACAACTCGATCAGGCCAAGGCCTCGCTGCATGTCACTGCTCCCTCAAGCGTTGGCGCCACAACAGGCGCTGGGCGTTCGTCCCTTGCCCTGTCTCCACGGCGTAGATCGCCTCCAGCACATGCCGAGCCGTCGAGTGCTGGCTCACCGCCGTGACCCTGAACACACGCACAGCAATACCTTCGGGTACGTGTACCGCTTGGGTGCTTTCGCCCAGATTCTGCACCAGGAAGAATCCCTGCTCCGCCCGCTGCCACGACGCGCCGCCACCTTGCACGTCATGCGCCTCGACAGGCGGCGCACAGGGTGGCGTGCAGGGCCCAGGCGGCGCCCGCAATAAACGGTCACGCCCCTCCAACAAAGTGGCCTCGGCTTGTTCCAGCGCCTGGGCGTTGATCATCAGTTGAGCGGTCGAACGCGCCAGCCGCAAGGCATCCTGCAGTGCCGATGCCGCCAGCAGCCCCACGAGCAAACTCAGTAGCAGCCCGGTCAAGAGGACGATGCCACGTTGACGCCTCATGACTCGGGCAACCAGTTGCGCAGTGCCACACTCATCTCATGCCGCAGCTCGACCTGCTGCCGAGGATCGAGCAACGTGAGCTGCACATCGACGCGGCCACCCTCTTCCGTCGGCACCAGCGTGGCCCGCAGATCACGCACCTGGTCGATCAACGTCTGGGACTGGTTGCCACGTACCAATCGCAAGTCGTTGCCGTGCAATTGGTAAGTGACACGCTGAATGGGAAAGACCAGTGCGTCTGTCGTCGCGTGGGCATCGCGCGCACTCCTGACCTGCGCCCAGCTCAAGCAGTCAGTCAACAGTATCCAGTCCGGTTGCCTGCCCGTACCCGGCAGCTGTTCACCGACCAGACTCAGGCTCTCCAGGCGTCCGTCGCCTGATCGAGCGATGCGAACAGGCTGGGTAAATGCCTCGGCGGCCGCCGGGCTGTCGAAGTTGATGACCTCGTGACGCAGGCAGCCCAACATCCCGGCCGAGCGAATGTCCTGGGCCATGCGTTGCAACGCCAGCCGGGCGTCATCCTGCAGCCGCGCCGAGGCGGCCTGCGCTTGCCAAGCCTGGTACGTGGATACGAACACGTGGCTCGCCGCTCCCAGCAGCACCAGCCCGATCGCCAGCGCCAGCAGGGCTTCGAGCAATCCGAAGCCAGCCTGAGTACGGGTCATGGCGATACCCTGCCCTGCAAGCGAATGAGCGCCTGGCCTGACCTGTGAATTTCCAGTGACCAAGTCTCAGCGCTACCCGTCACCCGCCCCTGCGCCGAAGCCCCCAGCAGCCGGTGGATCTGCGCTTGCCAGTCAGCGCGATCAGCCTCCCGCAAGACACCAACCGCCCTGCCCCGCTCCAGCAGCCCTTGCGCCAGATAGATCGCCTGGCTGTCGCGTCGTGCCTCATCGCTCACCTGCAGCCCACGTAGCTGCTGCGCGGCGGCGGCGAACAGCCCCAGCGCCAACACAGTCATCGTCAACAACACTTCCAACAGCGTTATGCCGCGCTCCCTCGCTTGCATCCTTCCCTCCTGGGAAATTTCCTGCCCTTGCTCTCCACACCTGCCGACTGGACGCTCTGCCCATCGACCTCGAAGCTACAGCGAAGCACGTCCGGGGAGGAATGCACGGTGCAGCAACGTGGAGCAACACTGATACAAATGATGTGCGCCTTGGCGCTGGTCAGCCTTCTGGCACAGGTAGGGTTGCCGGCCTACGCCAATCTCAGCCACGACCTACACCAAGCCGCCGCAGCCCGCTACCTGGCGCAAGCATTGCGTAGCGCACGCAGCCACGCCGTACTGCAACAGCAAGCGGTACAGGTACAAGCGCTGGAAGGTGATTGGGGATTGGGCTGGCGTACACACTTGGCGCACAACGGGCAATTGCTGCACGAGCAACGCCTCGTGCGCAGGCTCGAGATCGCCAGCAATGTGGACAACCAAGTGACGTTCAGCGGCCTGGGCGTTCCGCTGCGAGGGAATCGCGGATTTCTCGGGGCTACCTTGGAGATTTGCCCACGCCCGGAGCAAGCGAGCCAGTATTGGGTGGTGCTGGCACCCAGCGGCAGGGTCGACCTGCGCACCGGAACGAGGGGGTCGTCACGGTGCGCAGGCGCCTGATCAGATCAGCGAGCGAACCCGCAGTTCCTTGGGCATGGAGAAGGTGATGTTCTCCTCACGGCCATCGAGCTCTTCAGCGCCGGTGGCGCCCCAGGCACGCAGCTGTTCGATCACACCACGCACCAATACCTCGGGGGCAGAGGCGCCGGCGGTGATGCCGATGCGGGCCATGCCATCGAACCAGCCTTGTTGCAGGTCCTCGGCACCATCGATGAGGTAGGCCGGGGTGCCCATGCGTTCGGCCAGCTCGCGCAGACGGTTGGAGTTGGAACTGTTGGGACTGCCGACCACCAGCACCACATCACACTCATCGGCCAGTTGCTTGACGGCATCCTGGCGATTTTGCGTGGCGTAGCAAATGTCGTCCTTGCGCGGGCCCCCGATGTTCGGGAAGCGCGCACGCAGGGCATCGATGACTCGGCTGGTGTCATCCATCGACAGGGTCGTCTGGGTCACGAAGGCCAGGTGCTCGGGGTCGCGAACCTGAAGGCTTGCGACATCGTCTTCATCCTCGACCAGATAGATCGCGCCGCCATTGCTGGCGTCGTACTGACCCATGGTGCCCTCGACTTCCGGGTGCCCGGCATGGCCGATGAGGATGCACTCCTTGCCGTCGCGGCTGTACTTGGCCACTTCGATGTGGACCTTGGTCACCAGCGGGCAAGTGGCGTCGAACACTTTCAGCCCCCGGCCAGCGGCTTCCTGGCGCACGGCCTGGGAAACACCGTGGGCGCTGAAGATGACGATGACGTCGTCCGGCACCTGGTCGAGTTCTTCGACGAAGATAGCCCCGCGATTGCGCAGGTCCTCGACCACGAACTTGTTGTGCACCACTTCGTGACGCACGTAGATCGGCGGGCCGAAGACTTCCAGGGCGCGGTTGACGATCTCGATCGCCCGGTCGACCCCCGCGCAGAAGCCGCGAGGGTTGGCGAGTTTGATTTGCATGCTCGGCTCCAGGCTTACAGGGCCTTGACCTCGAGGATATCCACCTCGAAGGTCAAGGTCTTGCCAGCCAGTGGGTGATTGAAATCGATGGTCACCTGGTCGTCATCGAACGCCTTGACCACGCCCGGTAGCTCGGCATTGGCGGCATCGTTGAAGATCACCAGCAGGCCTTCGGACAGTTCCATGTCAACGAACTGCGAACGCGGCATGACCTGCACGTTCTGCGGATTCGGCTGGCCGAAGGCGTTCTCAGGGGCGATGGTCAGCGTACGCTTGTCACCGGCCTTGAAGCCGAACAGCGCAGTCTCGAAGCCCGGCAGCAGGTTGCCATCGCCCACCTTGAAGGTGGCAGGCGCCTTGTCGAACGTGCTGTCGACGGTGTCGCCGTTTTCCAGATGCAGCGCGAAGTGCAGGGTGACTTCAGTGTTCTGACCGATACGGGTCTCAGTCATGGACAGGTTCTCCGGACTTCTTGCTCTTGAACATATCCAGCGCAAGCATCACCGCACCAACAGTGATAGCGCTGTCGGCCAGGTTGAAGGCCGGGAAATACCAACGGTTCTGCCAGTGCACCAGGATGAAGTCGACCACATGGCCCAGCACGATGCGGTCGTACAGGTTACCCAGCGCACCGCCCAGCACCAGCGCCAAGGCGACGGCCAGCCAGGTGTCGTTGCGGCCCAAGCGCTTGAGCCAGACCACCAGCACCGCGCTGACCACCACGGCGATCAGGGCGAACAGCCAGCGCTGCCAGCCTGAGCTGTCAGCCAGGAAGCTGAATGCCGCGCCGGTGTTGTAGGCCAGGGTCCAGCTGAAGTAGTCAGGGATGACCACGATCTGCTGGTACAGCTTCAGGGCACCTTCGAAATAGACCTTGGTGGCCTGGTCCAGGACCAGGACCACCAGGCTCAGCCAGAGCCAGGCAAGGCGCCCGAAGCGCCCCGCTGCAGGATTAGGCATAGTGGCGCACCTCGCCGGAACCGCTGAGGTTGTCTACACAGCGACCGCAGATTTCTGGATGCTCCGGGTGGCTGCCGACGTCGGCGCGGAAGTGCCAGCAACGGCCGCACTTGGCGTGGCCGGACTTGACGACCTTCAGCTTGAGGCCTTCGACTTCAGTTGTCACGGCATCGGCCGGCGCCTGGACGAACGGCACCACGCTGGCGGCGGAGGTGATCAGCACAAAGCGCAGTTCATCGCCCAGCTTGGCCAGGTCGGCGCTCAGGCCTTCCTCGGCGAACAGGGTGACTTCAGCCTGTAGGTTGCCGCCGATGGCCTTGGCCGCGCGCTGGTTCTCCAGCTCTTTGTTGACCGCTGCCTTGACCGCCATGACGCGGTCCCAGTAGGCGCGATCCAGCTCGAAGCCTTCCGGCAGCTCGGACAGCCCTTGGTACCAGGTGTTGAGCATGACCGACTCGTTGCGCTCGCCCGGCAGGTACTGCCAGATCTCGTCGGCGGTGAATGCCAGGATCGGAGCGATCCAGCGCACCAGGGCCTCGCTGATGTGGTACAGCGCGGTCTGGCAGGAGCGGCGGGCGACACTGTTGGCGCCGGTGGTGTACTGACGGTCCTTGATGATGTCGAGGTAAAAGCCGCCCAACTCCTGGACGCAGAAGTTGTGCACCTTGGAGTAGACGTTCCAGAAACGGTACTCGCTGTAGTGTTCTTCGAGCTCACGCTGCAGCAGCAGGGTGCGATCGACGGCCCAGCGGTCCAACGCCAGCATGTCTTCGGCCGGCAGCAGGTCGCGGGCCGGGTCGAAGCCGGACAGGTTGGAAAGCAGGAAGCGCGCGGTGTTGCGGATACGACGGTAGGCGTCGGCGCTGCGCTGCAGGATCTGCTCGGAGACCGCCATCTCGCCCGAATAGTCGGTGGCCGAGACCCACAGACGCAGGATGTCGGCACCCAGGGTGTCGTTGACCTTCTGCGGCTCGATGGTGTTGCCCAGCGACTTGGACATCTTGCGGCCGCTTTCGTCGACGGTGAAGCCGTGGGTCAGCAGTTCGCGGTACGGCGCATGATTGTCGATGGCGCAACCGGTCAGCAAGGAGGAGTGGAACCAGCCGCGGTGCTGGTCCGAGCCTTCCAGGTACAGGTCGGCGCGCGGGCCGGTGGAGTGGCCGATATCGTGGGAGCCACGCAGCACGTGCCAGTGGGTAGTGCCGGAGTCGAACCAGACGTCCAAGGTGTCGGAGATCTTGTCGTACTGGCCAGCTTCGTCACCGAGCAGCTCAGCAGCGTCCAGCTTGAACCACGCCTCGATGCCTTCCTTCTCGACGCGCTTGGCCACTTCTTCCATCAGCTCGACGGTGCGCGGGTGCAGCTCGCCGGTTTGCTTGTCGAGGAAGAACGGAATCGGCACGCCCCAGTTGCGCTGACGCGAGATGCACCAGTCCGGGCGGTTGGCGATCATCGAGTGCAGACGAGCCTGGCCCCAGGATGGGACGAACTTGGTCTCTTCGATGGCCTTGAGGGCGCGCTCACGCAGCGGCTCACCGGTGGTGGGCTGCTTGTCCATGCCGACGAACCACTGGGCGGTGGCGCGGTAGATCAGCGGGGTCTTGTGACGCCAGCAGTGCATGTAGCTGTGGCTGATGGTCTCGGTGTGCATCAGCGCACCGACTTCGCTCAGCTTGTCGACGATGGCCGGGTTGGCCTTCCAGATGAACTGGCCGCCGAAGAATGGCAGCGACTCGACGTACACGCCGTTGCTTTGCACCGGGGTGAGGATGTCTTCGTTGACCATACCGTAGCGCTTGCAGGTGACGAAGTCGTCTTCACCGTAGGCGGGCGAGGAGTGAACCACGCCGGTACCGGCGCCCAGCTCGACGTAGTCGGCCAGGTAGATCGGCGACAGGCGGTCGTAGAACGGGTGACGGAAGTTGATCAGCTCCAGCGCCGAACCCGGCGCGGTGGCGATCACCGAACCTTCCAGGTTGTAGCGCTTGAGGCACGACTCGACCAGTTCCTCGGCCAGCACCAGCAGGCGCTCGCCGGTATCGACCAGGGCGTAGTTGAACTCCGGGTGGATGTTCAGCGCCTGGTTGGCCGGGATGGTCCACGGGGTGGTGGTCCAGATGACGATGGCAGCGGGCTTGGCGAGGCTTGCCAGGCCGAAGGCGGCTGCCAGCTTGTCGGCATCGGCGACCGGGAAGGCCACATCGATGGTCTGGGATTTCTTGTCGGCGTACTCGACTTCGGCTTCGGCCAGTGCCGAACCGCAATCGAAGCACCAGTTCACCGGCTTGAGGCCCTTGAACACGAAACCTTGCTTGACCATTTCGGCCAACGCGCGGATTTCACCGGCTTCGTTGGCGAAGTTCATGGTCTTGTAGGGGTTGTCCCAGTCACCCAGCACGCCCAGGCGGATGAACTCGGTCTTCTGGCCTTCGATCTGCTCGGCGGCGTACTCGCGGCACAGCTCGCGGGTGCGGTCGGCGGTCAGGTGCTTGCCGTGGGTGACCTCGACCTTGTGCTCGATCGGCAGGCCGTGGCAGTCCCAGCCCGGTACGTAGGGCGCATCGAAGCCCGACAGGGTCTTGGAGCGGACGATCATGTCCTTAAGGATCTTGTTCAGCGCATGACCGATATGAATCTTGCCGTTGGCATAGGGCGGGCCGTCGTGCAGGACGAACTTCGGACGATCCTTGCCAATTTCGCGCAGCTTCTGGTACAGGCCAATGCTGTCCCAGCGCTGCAGGATCTGCGGTTCGCGCTGAGGCAGGCCGGCCTTCATCGGGAAGGCGGTGTCCGGAAGGTTAAGCGTGGCTTTGTAGTCGGTCATTTCAGGCTCTTCGTTAGCGGTTGAGCGTGCCAGTGGGCACGTGCGGCGGCGATGTCCGCGTCGATCGCCGACTTCAGCGCCTCCAGGGAGGCGAAACGCTGCTCCTCGCGCAGCTTCTGGTGGAACTCCACCGTCAGGCGCCGGCCATATAGATCGCCGGCGAAATCCAAAAGATGAATCTCCAGGTGGGGACGGCCATCACCGGCAACGGTGGGTCGAACCCCGATGTTGGCGACACCTGGCCAGACCTTGCCGTCGATCTCGGCACTGGTCAGGTAAACGCCGCTCAGCGGCACGCGGCGGCGCTTGAGCTGGATATTGGCGGTGGGTGTGCCGAGCTGGCGCGCCAGCTTCTGGCCGTGCAACACCCGGCCGGTGATACGGTAGGGGCGGCCCAACAAATGCGCGGCCAGCTCGAAATCAGCTTGGGCCAGCGCCTTGCGCACTTCGGTGCTGCTGACGCGCAGGCCATCCTGGATGACGGTGTTGGCCGCCTCCACGCTAAAGCCATGCTGCTGCCCGGCCTCGACCAGGAAGGCGAAGTCACCGGCGCGGTCGCAGCCGAAGCGGAAATCATCGCCGACCTCCAGGTGACGCACACCCAGGCCATCGACCAGGATGGCCTTGACGAACGCGTGGGCGCTGAGCTGGCTCAAGCGTTGGTTGAAGGCCAGGCACAGGGCCCGGTCGATGCCCTCGGCGGCCAGCAGTTCGACCTTGTCGCGCAGGCGTGCCAGACGAGCGGGTGCGGTGTCGGGGGCGAAGTATTCGCGCGGCTGGGGCTCGAAGATCACCACGCAGGTCGGCAGGCCAAGCGCCTGCCCGCGCTCGCGCAGGCGCGCCAGGATTGCCTGGTGGCCACGGTGAACCCCGTCGAAGTTGCCAATGGTGGCGACACAGCCCCGGTGCTCGGGGCGCAGGTTGTGAAGACCTCGAACCAGCTGCATAACGCGCTTCTTGCTCATAAAGTGGCCGATTATAACCACACCCGGGCGCCGGTGACAGGCAGCAGCGCCAAGGGGTGGCGTGGAATGCGAAAAACCGACGCCTGACCCGCCGCCGGCCTCAGTGCAAGGCCTTGCGGGCAAAATGCCGAGGGCGGAAACCACACAGGTACAGGCAACCGAAGTAGGTCACCACACCCGCGAGGATCAACGCCCCCAGACGCAGGAATCGCTCAGGCATGCCGCCCTGCTCCCAGGCAGGCATGTAGTGCATGCCTGCCAGCAGCACACCGGACATCAGGCCCACCGCCAGCACCAGTTTGCACAGGAACATCGCCCAACCCGGCTGCGGCTGGAACAACTGCTGGCTGCGCAGCTTCCAGTACAGCAGGCCGGCATTCAGGCACGCCCCCAGGCTGATGGCCAAGGCAAGGCCCGCATGCTGCAACGGGCCTATCAGGGCCAGGTTGAGCAGTTGGGTGCAGACCAGGGTGAAGATCGCGATCTTCACCGGTGTGCGGATATTCTGCTGTGCATAGAAGCCCGGGGCCAGCACCTTCACCAGAATGAGTGCCTGCAGGCCGACTGAGTAGGCGATCAGGGCGCGCTGGGTCATGGCAGCATCGAACGACGTGAACTTGCCATACTGGAACAGCGCCACGGTCAGCGGCTCGGCGAGAATACCCAGCGCCAGGGTGCAAGGCAGCACCAGCAGAAAGCACAGGCGCAGCCCCCAATCGAGGATCCGCGAATACTCGTGGCGGTCACGGTTGGCATAGGTCTTGGCCAGGGTCGGCAGCAAGATGGTACCCAAGGCCACGCCCAGCACGCCGGAAGGCAACTCCATGAGACGATCGGCGTAATACATCCAGGACACCGAGCCCGCCACCAGGAAGGAAGCAAAGATGGTGTTGATGATCAACGAGATCTGGCTGACGGAGACCCCGAGGATCGCCGGCAGCATCTGCTTGAGCACACGCCAGACGCCAGTGTCGCGCAGGTTCAGCCGCGGCAGCACGAGCATGCCGATCTTTTTCAGTGCCGGCAGCTGATACAGCAGCTGCGCGAGGCCGCCGGCCAGCACGCCCCAGGCCAGGGCCATGATGGGTGGGTCGAAGTATGGGGTGAGCAGCACGGCGAACGCGATCATCGCGACGTTCAGCAGTGTCGGCGTGAAGGCCGGCACCGAGAAGCGGTTCCAGGTATTGAGGATCGCCCCGGCCAGCGAGGACAGCGAGATCAGCAATATATAAGGGAATGTCACCCGCAGCAGGGCGGTGGTCAGCTCGTACTTCTCGACACTGTCGACAAAACCCGGCGCGGTCACCCAGACCACCCAGGGCGCGGCGAGGATCCCCAGGGCGGTGACCACGGCCAGTGCCAGGGTCAGCAGGCCACTGATATAGGCGATGAAGGTGCGGGTGGCCTCCTCGCCCTGCTGAGTCTTGTACTCGGCCAGGATTGGCACGAACGCCTGCGAGAACGCGCCTTCGGCGAAGATCCGGCGCAGCAGATTGGGCAATTTGAAGGCAATGAAGAAGGCATCGGTGGCGATACCGGCGCCGAAAACCCGCGCCAGGATGGTGTCGCGTATGAACCCGAGCACCCGGGAGATCATGGTGATGGAACTGACGGCGGCCAGGGATTTGAGCAGGTTCATGGAAAAATTTCACGCCAAGGACGGAGGGCGCTGCCAGAAAGCGCCCGAGTGTGCGATACTTCCGCGCCGTTGAAGGGGAAGCCAAAACTCCCGAGTTTACAGGTCGCTGCGCAGAAAGGAATCATTCCTTCACGCTCGCGAACCGCTCGGCGGAACCCTCAAGGTGGCCTTGACAACCGTTCGACTGATCGGCATGATTCGCGGCCTATTTTGTTTGCTATTTACCTAAAGTCTTTCGAGGAGCTCGACGGTGGCCAACTCACCTTCCGCCAAGAAACGTGCAAAACAGGCTGAGAAGCGTCGCAGCCACAACGCCAGCCTGCGTTCCATGGTCCGCACCTACATCAAGAATGTAGTCAAGGCCATCGACGCAAAAGACGCCGAAAAAGCGCAAGCCGCCTACACCCTGGCTGTGCCTGTTATCGACCGTATGGCCGACAAAGGTATCATCCACAAGAACAAGGCTGCTCGCCACAAAGGCCGTCTGAATGGCCACATCAAGGCGCTGAAAGAAGCTGCAGTTGCCTAAGCGATGCGCTTGTCGAAAAACCGACCCTAGGGTCGGTTTTTTATTGCCTGCGATTTGAGCAAATAATAAGGGCCGTTGAGAGACCCCATCACCACGCAGTAACCCTCCTGCGCTGCGACAGGGCCGCACA
Organism: Pseudomonas sp. NY15354; assembly: GCF_048068075.1. Classification (NCBI taxonomy): domain Bacteria; kingdom Pseudomonadati; phylum Pseudomonadota; class Gammaproteobacteria; order Pseudomonadales; family Pseudomonadaceae; genus Pseudomonas; species Pseudomonas sp. NY15354. The sequence continues at coordinate 3,824 of NZ_JBLUPV010000041.1, read as the reverse complement.
GCGGCCCTTTTTTGCATGCCCTACTACTTGCTGCCGATTTGAATCTTCGGTGCCCACAGCAGCCATTCATCCTCAGGCTTGTCGAACAAGGCGAAAGTCTGTTGCGGCCGGGCCGGGCTGCCCATCTTGTCGCCATCGGGTGTCGCGAAGGCAATGCCGCCATCAATGAGGGTCTCCAGGGACTCGGTCCGAACCGTGGCACCCTTGAACAGGCCCCAGTCGAAGCCAAAGCCGCTGCTGTTCCAGAACCGGCTGCCACCGCGCACCAACGCCGCGTAGCGAGGCTCGATGAGGATGTGGATGAGCACGCGGTCGGCAGTCTGCCCCAGCTCGAAGCCCGTCACCTTGCCCACCGCCACCTCACGATAGGTCACCGGCACGCCCGGCTTGATGGACCCACGGCGTGGCGCACTGAGGGTCAGCGGCAAGCCGACCTCCGGCTCGGTCATCTCGGGAGCCTCAGGCAGGGCGATGAAGTCGCGCTGCGGCCCCTTGGATTTCAGGGCCGGTAGCACTTCCAGATAGAGCCCGCCTACAAGGGTATCGAGGTTTTCGGTACGCACCAGACCAAAGGCCGGCTTGACCACCCAGAACCGGGTGCCAGCTCGAGCAATGCGATCCTGGGCACCGGTAATGCGCGCACGCAGCAGCACAGCCTGCAGGTCGGACGTCAAGTCGACGCTTTCCACACTGCCCACATCCAGGCCGCGGAAGCGAATAGGCGTGCCTGGCTTGAGGCCGTCAGCGCGATCCACACGAATGGTGATCAGGGTACCTGCGCGATCAGCGGCCTCCTGATTGTCGTGCAAGCGGAAGCGTGGAATACGTCGCTTCAACGGCACATCAGCCTTCGGCGTATCGAACGCCACACCGCCAGCCATGAGCGTCTGCAGCGATTCGCTCTTGACCTTGATCCCTGAAAGGTCGCCGGACAAGGTAATACCGCTGGCATTCCAGAAGCGCGAAGAGCCGTTGACCAGGTGGGCGTACTCCTGCTCGATATGTACACCGATCAGGATGCGCTTGCTGTTGCGAGCAAACTGGTAGCTTTGCACGCTACCGACCTTGACCTGGCGATACATCACCGGACTGCCGACTTCCAGCGAGCCCAGATTATCGGCAAACAGGACCATGTGCAGGCCTGGCGCTTTCAGGTCCAAGGGTGGTGCCTTCGGCCGCGCCTCGAACTCACGCTGTGGCTTGGCGCCCTTCTCGCCTGGACGTATGGCGATATAGTTGCCTTTGACCAATGCCTCCAGGCCCGTGATACCAGCCAGCGAAATGGAAGGCTTGACCACCCAGAACTGCGTACCTTCAACCAGGTAGTCTTCGGCCAGAGGGTCGAGGGTCAATTCAGCGGTGGCGCTGGTCAGGTCATCCGCGATTTTCATCGTCTTCAGCGATCCCACCTGAATGCCTTTGTACATGACGGGGGTACGCCCGGCCTGCAGGCCTTCGTAGTCCGTCAGCTTGACCTTGATGCGGATACCCGCCTGGGCAGCATCGAAGTCCTCGTACAGACGGAAAGGCAGACTGGGATCGGTGGGCGGGCTGTCCTTGCGGTACTCTGGGGTGGCAAAGGCAATACCCCCGGCGACGATACTGGCCAGGGATTCGCTACGCACTTTCACGCCCGACAGATCCGCATCGATGCTGATGCCGCTGGCGTTCCAGAAGCGCGTGTGCTTGCGCACCAGATTGGCGTAGGCCGGCTCGATGAACACCTTGATCTCGACCGTGTCCTGGTCTTCCGAAAGGCGATAGCTCTTCACCCGACCGACTTGGATCTGCTTGTAGAAAATAGGGCTGTCGCGATTGAGCGAGCCCAGGCGATCCGCCTTGAGGGTCAAGTGCAGGCCAGGCTCGCTATCGGACAGGGGCGGCGCCTCGGAGAGGGCGGTAAAGCGCTTGGTCTTTTCCCCTCCTCCCGGGCTCACGGCAATGTAGTTGCCTGAAACCAGGGTTTCCAAACCTGTGATCCCTGCCAGGCTGACGCTCGGCTTGACTAGCCAGAAACGCGTCCCTGTGGTCAAGTGAGGCTCGGCCTCCTTCCTCATCTCAATGGTGGCGATGACGCCCGTGTTACTCCCTTTGGCGTCGAGCACCAAGGTCTTTACCTTGCCGACGGACATGCCCTTGTAGATGACTTCGGTCTTGTTGGCGACGATGCCTTCACCGGACAGGAAACGAACCTGGATATCCACTCCTGAATCACGATAGGCCTGCCAAGCCAGCCAGCCGCCAATCAATAGGGCAATCAGCGGCAAAATCCATATAGCCGACCAGTTCGAAGCTGGGCGGGTTTTAGCCGTAGGCATGTCACTCATGGTCGTTATCCGACTCCGTGTTATCCCAAATCAGTCGGGGATCGAAAGTTAAGGCTGCGAGCATTGTCAGAATCACCACTGAGGCAAAGGCGACGGCGCCCAGGTTGGCTTCGACGCTGGCAATACGGCCGAAATTCACAACCGCCACAAGGATGGCGATGACGAAGATATCCAGCATGGACCAGCGGCCAATGAACTCGATGAAGCGATACATCAGGATCCGCTGACGCGCCGACAGCGGTTGGTGGCGTTGCACCGAGTACAGCAACAGCCCGATACCCACCAGCTTGAAAGTGGGCACCAGGATACTGGCAATGAACACCACGGCAGCGATCGGCAACATGCCGTGTTTGAGCAGGGTAATGACGCCAGACATGATAGTGTCCGGACTGCCCTGCCCCAGCGCGCTTACCGTCATGATCGGCAGCACGTTGGCGGGAATATAGAGAATGGACGCGGTAATCAGCAGCGCCCAGGTGCGCACGATACTGTTGGGCCGCCGCGCATGCACGATGGCGCCACAACGGGTACAGGACTGCGTATCGCTGTCAACCAACTGCCGGTTCAATTCATGGCACTCATTGCAGACCAGGATGCCTGCATCAATCGCCCGCATGCTCATCCTCCCCCGACAATGCACTCCAGATCTGATGTGGCGACATCACTACCTCCAGCCATACCTGGACCAATAACAGACTGATAAAACAGAACAGGCCCAGGCCTATGGTCAACTCCGCGAGATCAACCAGCTTGACGATGGCAACCAGAACACCCATGAAGTAGACCTCGAGCATGCCCCAGTCACGCAGGTGGTGATAAACACGATAGAAGAGCAACCCGTAACTTCGCCCGAAATCCAGGCGAATGCTCAGCAGAACCAGCAACTGGCAGAAAAGCTTGAGCAAGGGAATCGCCATGCTGCACAGGAACACGACAACGGCAACGCCGCGCATGTTTGAGTTGAAAAGGCCCAGCACTCCACTCCAGACGGTGTCGTCCGAAGTCTGGCCGAGCAGGTGCAACTGCATGATGGGTAGAAAGTTGGCTGGCACGTAGAGCAGCAAGGCCGTCAATACCAACGCTAGGCTGCGATTGACCACGTTGTGACGATGAGCATAGAGCTCGTAGCCACAGCGTGGGCAATGGGCCTTTTCGTCATTCTGCAACGCCGGCTTGCGCATCAGCAGGTCGCATTCGTGACAAGCCACGAGCTTATCCAGCGGCAAATGGGCCAGCGCTTCGGAGTCGACAGGATTAGGCATATCGAAAGTCTGAATAGATGAATGGACGCTATTCTAGTGCTCTGACTCAAATTGTGGGAGATGATGGCCATAGGGATGGCCCTGGATGCCTGAGCGCCTGCTAGAGGAGCGTAGCGGTCGGAACCAGAAAAGACAAAACCCCTACCTGCTCGCGCAGATAGGGGTTTTGCGAAATGAATCTTGACGATGACCTACTCTCACATGGGGAAGCCCCACACTACCATCGGCGATGCAT
>NZ_JBLUPV010000040.1:0-36490 GCF_048068075.1 Pseudomonas sp. NY15354 | reverse complement strand
AAGGCCGCTCCTACAGATACTGCGCAATCCGTGTAGGGCATGGGTTGCGCTGTACGGGTGTAGGAGCGGCCTTGTGCCGCGAAAGGGCTGCGCAGCAGCCCCGTGGATTTCAGGTCGGCAGCACGCCTCGGGCGCGGGAGAGGGTCAGGGCGAGGTCTTCGATCATGTCTTCCTGGCCACCTACGGTGCCTCGACGGCCTAGCTCGACCAACAGCTCGCGGGCGGAGATGCCGTACTTGAGCTCGGCGCGCTTGGCGAACAACAGGAACGAGCTGTACACGCCGGCATACCCCAGGGTCAGGGCGTCGCGGTCCAGGCGGATGGGCTGGTCCATCATCGGCACCACCAGGTCTTCGGCGACGTCCATGATGCGGTACAGGTCCACGCCGCTCTCCACGCCCATGCGCTTGAGCACTGCGACGAACACTTCCAGCGGCGTATTGCCCGCACCGGCGCCGAGCCCGGCCACGGAGCCGTCGATGCGCACCGCGCCAGCCTCGATCGCCGCCAGGGAGTTGGCGATCGCCATGCCCAGGTTGTGGTGGCCATGGAAGCCCACCTCGGTGCTCGCCTCCAGCCCCTGGCGCAGCACGGCGATCTTTTCGCTCACCTCATCGGGCAGCATGTAGCCGGCCGAGTCGGTGCAGTAGATGCAGTTGGCGCCGTAGCTCTGCATCAGGCGCGCCTGCTCCAGCAGCTTCTCGGCGCTGACCATGTGCGCCATCATCAAAAAGCCCACAGTGTCCAGGCCCATCTTCGCCGCCATGCCGATGTGCTGGCCGGAGACGTCCGCCTCGGTGCAATGGGTGGCCACGCGGATGGTCGAGACGCCGTGCTCATGGGCCATCTTCAGATGGTCCAGGGTGCCGATACCCGGCAGCAGCAAGGCCGAAACCTTGGCCTGCTTGAGTTTGGGGATCACCGCGCTGAAGTACTCTTCGTCGCTGTGCGCCGGAAAACCATAGTTCAACGACGATCCGCCCAGGCCATCGCCATGGGTGATCTCGATCAGCGGCACGCCCGCAGCGTCCAGGCCGGTGGCCACATCGACCATCTGCTTGAGGCTGATCTGGTGGCGCTTGGCATGCATGCCGTCACGCAGGCTCATGTCATGCAACAGCACGTTCTTACCTTGAAGGTTCATCACCACCTCTCCTCAGCGGGCTGGCAATTGCAGGGTGCCCTTGTGGGCTTCTTCGGCGAACATCTCGGCGGTGCGCAGGCCGGCGGCGGTCATGATGTCCAGGTTGCCGGCGGACTTGGGCAGAAAATCCCCCAGGCCTTCCACCTCGATGAAGATCGACACCTTGTTGCCGTCGAACACCGGGCCGTTGACCAGCTTGTAGCCCGGCACGTAGCGCTGGACCTCCTCGACCATGCTCAGCACCGATGCGCGGATGGCCTCCTGGTCGGGGGTGTCGTCGGTCAGGCAGTGGATGGTGTCGCGCATCATCAGTGGCGGCTCGGCCGGGTTGATGACGATGATCGCCTTGCCCCGGCGAGCGCCGCCGATGCTCTGCACCGCGCCAGCAGTGGTACGGGTGAACTCGTCGATGTTCTGTCGGGTACCGGGGCCCACAGAGCTGGACGAGACCGTGGCGACGATCTCGCCATAGGCCACCGGCTGCACGCGCGAGACCGCCGCCACCATCGGGATGGTCGCCTGGCCACCGCAGGTGACCATGTTGACGTTCATCTCAAGCTTGGCCGCGTGCTCCTTGAGGTTGACCGGCGGCACGCAGAACGGGCCGATGGCCGCCGGGGTCAGGTCGACCATGATCACGCCCAGCTCGTTGAGCTTGGCGCTGTTGTGCGCATGCACGTAGGCCGAGGTGGCGTCGAAGGCGATGCGGATGTCATCGTCCAGCACATGGGGCAGCAGGCCATCGAGGCCGTCGGAGGTGGTCTTCACGCCCATCGCCCGGGCCCGCTTGAGCCCCTCGGACTCCGGGTCCACACCCACCATCCATACCGGCTCGATCCACTGCGAGCGGAACATTTTCATCAGCAAGTCGGTGCCGATGTTTCCCGGGCCGATAATGGCCGCCTTTAGTTTCTGGCTCATGGGCCTTGCTCCTCGATCAGGCTCGGAAGGACACCTGGGCACTGCCCAGGCCGTCGATGGTCAGGGAAAAGCGGTCGCCTACCCGCACCGGCTCCAGCGGCACCAACGAACCGGAGAGGATCACCTCGCCCGCCTTGAAGGGGATGCCGAAAGCGCCGAGTGTGTTGGCCAGCCAGGCGACCGCGGTCAACGGGTTGCCCTGCACCGCCGAGCCCAGGCCCTCGCTCAGCGGTTGGTCGTTCTTGAACACACGCATGTGCAGCGCTGGGAGGTCCAGCTCGCGCGGGTCGACACGCTCCTGGCCGAGGACGAACACGCCGCAGGAGGCGTTGTCGGCCACGGTGTCCTGGATGCGGATGCGCCAGTCGTGGATGCGCGAGTCGACGATCTCGAAGCACGGCGTGACGTAATCGGTCGCCGCCAGCACATCGGCCTCGGTCACGCCGGGGCCGCTCAGGTCGTGCTTGAGCACGAAGGCGATCTCGCCTTCGGCGCGCGGCTGGATCAGGCGGTTCTCGGCCAGCGAGATGTCGGCGCCATTGTCGAAGGCCATGCCCCGGGTGATGAAGCCGAAGTCCGGCTGGTGCACATCGAGCATGCGCTGCACGGCAGCCGAGGTGACGCCGATCTTCTTGCCGACGATGCGATCGCCCGCCGCCACGCGGCGTTCGATGCAGTGCAAGGAGATGTGGTAGGCGTCCTCGATACTGATCTGCGGCCAGCGTTCGGTCAGCGGGGCCAGGGTCTGGCCGTCGCACAGGGCCTGGTAGAGCTCATCGCCGTGCTGGCGGCGCAATTCAAGGCTCATGGTCGGCCCTCCGCGAGGAACGCCAGGCATTCGCGATTGAACAGCTCACGGTGCTCGACCATCACCCAATGGCCACACTCACTCAGCAGCACGAAGCGGATGCGCTGGCAGGCCTGCATCAGGGTGTTGGCGCCGGAGACCGGGCAGAACTTGTCGTTCATGCCCCAGAAGCCAAGGATCGGGCAGGCCAGCTCGGGCAACTGCTCGGCCATGTTCGGCACTTCCATGGTCGAGAGCACGCAAGGCGGTTGCTCGGCCACCACCGCGACCCGCTCGGCGACGGTGTCGTCGTCGATCAGCGAGGGGTCGAACAGCTGCAGGCCCAGCAGGCGTTTCATCCCGGCAGCGTCACGCAGCTCGCCACTGGCGAAAGCTGCGGCCATGCGCTGGATGCCTTCCATCTGCAGGTAGTACTGGGCCTTGTCCATCAGCCCACCCGGGGCCATCAGCACCAGGCGCGCCACCCGCTGTGGTTGGCGCAGGGCGATGGCGATGGCGATTGCGCCGCCCAGGGAGTTGCCGACCAAGGTGCAGCGCTGGATGTCCAGGGCATCGAGCAAGCCCAGCAGGGCCTGGACGAAGAAGTCCAGGGTGTAGGCGGTTTCCGGTTTGTCCGAAGCGCCGTAGCCCGGCAGGTCCGGCACGATGGCGCGGTAGCCGGCGGCGGCGAATTGCGGGTAGTTGCGCTTGAAGTTGCTGTGGCCGCTGGCACCCGGGCCGCTGCCATGGATGAACACCACCGCCTCGCCCGTGCCGACGTCCTGATAGTGCAGTTGCAGGCCATCCGCCAACCTGACCTTGTGCCCTTGCGCTGCTGCGCCCATGGGGAAACCTCCCGGCTTGTTGTTGTTCCGGGATTATTCAGAGCGGCCAGGGCACACGGCATCGTCCAACAAGACTACAAGCCGCGCCCCTAGTCCCTTTGGACGTTGGCCCCAAGGCAGCGCCTGCCTAGCATCGGGGCATCCTTCCGACAGACAAGACAAGGCCTTCCCATGCACGACCCATTGGATTTTCGCGGCAAAGTGGTTCTGGTCACCGGTGGTGCCAAGGGCGTGGGCCGCGGTATTACCCGCCGCTTCCTGGAATGCGGCGCGAACGTGGTCATCTGCGGCCGCCAGGCACCGGAGCGGCTGCCCAGTGGCGGCGGCCGGCAGGCGGTGTTCATGCAGTGCGACGTGCGTGACATCGAGCAGCTCGAGCAACTGCTGGGCAATGTGCTCAAGTTCTTCGGCCGCCTCGATGTGCTGATCAACAACGCCGGCGGCGCGCCGTTCGCCGAAGCGGCCACGGCCTCGCCACGGTTTTCCGAGTCCATCGTGCGGCTCAACCTGCTGGCGCCGCTGAACCTGTGCCAGCTGGCCAACCGGGTGATGCAGGAGCAGGCCGAGGGCGGTGCGATCATCAACATCTGCAGCGTCAGCGCCACCCGCCCCTCGCCGGGCACCGCCGCCTACGGCGCAGCCAAGGCCGGCTTGCTCAACCTCACCCGCTCGCTGGCGGTGGAATGGGCGCCCAAGGTGCGGGTCAATGCTGTCACCGCCGGTTTGATCCTTACCGAACAGGCCGAACTGCATTATGGTGACGCCCAGCAGCAGGCCCAGGTGGCAGCGACCGTTCCCCTGGGTCGCCTGGCCGAGCCGGACGACATCGGCGACACCTGCCTGTACCTGGCCTCGCCGCTGGCCCGCTATGTCAGTGGCGCCGACCTGATGGTGCACGGTGGCGGCGAACGCCCGGCCTTCCTCGATGCGGCGAAAAGCCAGTGACCGGTAAAGGAGCCCAACCCATGACCCAGATCGCCCACCACAGCGTGCCCCTGGCGATGCCCCGCAGCGACGCCTGGGCCAAGCTGCGTGACCTCACCCAAGCCCCGCACTACGTGCCGGGGCTGACCGGCTGCCGCTTCCACCCAGGCCCACGCGAAGGCCTGGGCGCCAGCCGCCGCGTGTTTCGCAAAGGCGGCCAGTGGCTGGATGAGAGCGTGGTGCATTGGGAGGATGGCAGCGGCTTCGTGTTGGCGCTGCACAAAGCCGAAGGTGGAGCGCCCTTCCCTTTTCGTCAGGCGAGTTTCCATTACAGCCTCGAAGACGCGGGCGCACAGTGCCGCATCAGCACGGCCCTGCATTACCAATTGCGCGGCGGGCGCGTAGCCGAATGGTTGCTGCGCCGGGCGTTCGACAAGGTCGTGCGGGAGATTGGCGAGAACCTCAAGGCCTATTACGAAAGCGGCCGAACCCAGAATGCCGATTACGACCTGCGCCGCGCGTTGGCGGCCGGGCATGACATGACCTGAGCAAGGGGCGCGTTGCGCCCCTTTCGCGGCACAAGGCCGCTCCTACAATGACCGCGTGATTCGGTGCTCCGATTCACCCGCGAACACCGGCGAAGCCGGTGCCATCCCACTCAGCGCGGCTGAAGGTTCACTTCGCTCCAGAAGGCCTTCATGCTGCGAATCAGGCCCTGCTCATCGAACTCCATCACATCGATCACCTGCAGCGAGCAATCCCGACCGTCCCACTGAAGGTCCACCCGAAACGGCACGGCGCCGCAGCCATTATGCGTGGCGCGCACAGGCCCGGTCAGGGCTGCGGACACGTTCATCTGCCCCAACCCCTGCCGGTAGAACTCACTGATTGCGCCAATGCCGCGCAGCGGCGGCTGGCCCACCGGGTCTTCGACCGTGGCATCCTCGGCATACAGCGCCAGGATGCCGTCGATGTCCCCGGCGTCCACCAGCTCGACGTAACGCTGCATGCGCGCCTGCACCTGCTCTGGCGTCGGCACGGCCATCTCACGCCACCTCGAACAGCGCCGCAGCGCCCATGCCACCACCGATGCACATGCTCACCACCACATAGCGAACGCCCCGGCGCTTACCCTCGATCAGCGCATGCCCCACCATCCGCGCCCCGGACATCCCGAACGGGTGGCCAATGGAAATAGCACCGCCGTTGACGTTGAGGCGATCGTTGTCGATTCCCAAGGTGTCGCGGCAATACAGCACCTGGCAGGCGAACGCTTCGTTGAGCTCCCACAGGCCGATGTCATCCACCTTCAGGCCATGGCGTTTGAGCAGCTTGGGGATCGCATACACCGGCCCAATGCCCATCTCGTCGGCCTCGCAGCCGGCCACCGCCAGACCACGGTAGATCCCCAGCGGCTGCAAGCCACGCTGCTCGGCCAGACGCGCGCTCATCAGCACCGATGCCGAGGCACCGTCCGACAGCTGCGAGGCGTTGCCAGCGGTGATGAAGCGCCCGGCTTCGGTCCACTGCCCGCCGCCCCACACCGGCTCCAGGGCCGCCAGGCTGGCGGCGGTGGTGTCGGGGCGGTTGCACTCATCCTGCAGCAGGGTCACGGCTTCATGACGGCTCTCGCCGCTGGCCTTGTCGACGATCAGCTTCTGGGTGGTCAGCGTGGCCAGCTCCAGATCGAACCGCCCGGCCTGTTGCGCGCTGGCGGTACGCAGTTGGCTCTGCAGGCTGTAGGCGTCCTGTTCCTCGCGGGTGATGCCATAGCGCTGGGCGACGATCTCGCCGGTTTCGAGCATCGGGATGTACGCCCGCGGGTCGCGCTCGCGCACCAGGGTGGACTGCCAGCGGTAGAGGTTCTTGTGCTTGTTCTGTACCAGGGAGATCGACTCCAGGCCACCGGCCACGGCGATGTCGAGCTCATTGCAGATGATGCCCTTGGCGGCGATGGCGATGCTCATCAGGCCCGAGGCGCACTGGCGCTCCACCGCCATGCCGGACACCTGCACCGGCAGGCCTGCGGCCGTGGCGCACAGGCGCCCGAGATTGTAGGCCTGGGTGCCCTGCTGGGCGGCGGCGCCGATGATCACATCGTCCACCTCATCCGGCGCGATGCCTGCGCGGCGCACCGCCTCGGCCACCACATGGCCACCCAAGGTCGGGGCCTCGGTATCGTTGAAGGCGCCGCGAAAGGCCTTGCCGATCGGCGTACGCGCCGTGGAAACGATCACTGCTTCGTTCATGCTGGACTCCTTGGATGACTCAGGCCGGGTAGTAACGGCTGATGGTGTCGACCACGCAGCCAGGACGCTCCTGGCCTTCGATCTCGACGCTGACGCGGATCACCGCCTGCACCCCACTGCCGACCGCCTCGGTCGAGACCAGCAAGGCACTGCCGCGCACCCGCGACCCCACGCGCACCACCGACGGAAAACGCACACGCTCACACCCATAGTTGACGCCCATGGCGATGCCCTGGACCTCGATGATCTGCGGCAAGAACAGGTTGACCAGCGACAGGCTCAGGTAGCCATGGGCGATGCAGGCGCCGAACGGCCCTTGGGCCGCGCGCACGGGGTCGACATGGATCCACTGGTGGTCGCCACTGGCCTCGGCGAACAGGTCGATGCGCGCCTGGTCGACCAGCAGCCAGTCGCTCTTGCCCAGCTCCTGGCCCACCGCCTCGTGCAACGCCTCGGGCGTCTGGAAGATACGTGGCATGGTCAGGCCCTCTGGCTGGAAACCGACAGCACTTCGCCGGTCATGTACGAACTGTAGTCACTGGCCAGGAACATCATCACGTTGGCCACTTCCCATACCTCGGCGGCGCGACCGAAGGCCTCGTTGGCCGCCAACTGGTCCAGCACCGCCTGGGGCGCGGAGCGGGCGAGAAAATCGTGCATGGCGATGCTTGGGCTCACCGCGTTGATGCGGATGCCATGCTCGGCCGCCTCCACCGCCGCGCAGCGGGTCAAAGCCATGACCCCGGCCTTGGCCGCGGCGTAGTGGGCCTGCTGTTTCTGCGCACGCCAGCCAAGCACCGAGGCGTTGTTGACGATGACCCCGGCACGGCGCTCCATCATGTACGGGAGCATGGCCCGGGTCATGCGCATGGTGCCGGTGAGGGTCACGTCGATCACCCGGTTCCATTCTTCGTCGGGCATTTCCACCAGTGCGCGCGAACCACCCAGGCCTGCGTTGTTGATCAGCACATCGACGCCGCCCAGGGTGCGCTCGGCCGCCTCGACCAAGGCACGCACCTGGGCCTCGTCGGTGACGTTGCACAGGTGCCCGTGCACCTGGGCAAGGCCGGTGGCCTCACGGATGCGGGTCACCGCTTCGTTCAGCCGGCCTTCGTGGATGTCGCTGATCATCAGGGCCCGACAGCCCTCCTCGGCCGAACGCAAGGCGGCGGAGAAACCGATGCCGGAACCGGCGGCGGCGGTGATCAGCACCGACTTGCCGCGCAGCAGGCCGTGGCCGGGAACATAGTGTGGAACGGACATGCGAAAACTCCTCGATCAGGGACGCGGGCGCGGCTCCCGGGGCATCCCCAGGGCGCGTTCGGCGATGATGTTGCGCTGGATCTCGTTGCTGCCGCCGTACAGGGTGTCGGCGCGGCTGAACAGATACAGCGATTGCAGGCGGCTCAACTGGTAAGGCGCGGCCTCGAGCAGCTCGGCCTGGGGGCCGAGCACGTCCATGGCCAGCTTGCCGAGGTTGGCGTGCCAGCTCGACCAGCCCAGCTTGTAGATGGTCGCTTCGCGGCGCAGCGTGCCGTCCTGCGGCCCTGAGAGCATGCGCAGCGAGTTGTAGCGCAGGATGCGCAGGCCACACCACGCCTCGGCCAGGCGCTGGCGCAGGTGCGGGTCGCGGTCGGCGCCGTTGGTGCGAGCGATGGCGATGATCTCGTCGAGCTCGTTCTGGAACTGCATCTGCTGGCCCAGGGTGGACACGCCACGCTCGAAGCCCAACAGCGCCATGGCGATCTTCCAGCCGTCGCCAGGCTGGCCGACGATGTTGGCCGCCTCGGTGCGGGCATCGTCGAAGAACACCTCGTTGAACTCCGAGGTGCCGGTCATCTGCTCGATCGGCCGCACGCTGATGCCCGGCTGGTCCATCGGCACCAGTAGGAACGACAAACCATGGTGGCCGACGCTGCCCGGCTCGGTTCGGGCCAGCACGAAGCACCAGTCCGACTCGTGGGCCAGCGAGGTCCAGACCTTCTGCCCGTTGATCAGCCAGTCGCCACTGGCGTCCTGGGCGGCGCGGGTCTTCACCGCGGCGAGGTCCGAACCTGCCCCCGGCTCCGAATAGCCCTGGCACCAGAACGTGGTGCCCTGGACGATGCCCGGCAAGAAGCGCTGTTTTTGCTCGTCGCTGCCAAACGCGGCGATGGTCGGCCCGGCCAGGCCTTCGCCGATATGGCCCATGCGACCGGGGCCTCCGGCGCGGGCGTATTCTTCATGGAAGATCACCTGCTGGCTGATCGACAGCCCTCGCCCGCCATGCTCCGGCGCCCAGCCCACGCAGGTCCAGCCACCCTCGGCCAACTTGCGCTCCCACGCTTTACGCTCCTCGGGGAACATGTGTTCATCACCCGGGCCGCCACGAAAACGCAAGGCCTCGAACTCGCCCTGCAGGTTGGCGGCCATCCAGGCGGCGACCTCCTGGCGGAAGCGCTCGTCCTGCTCACTGAAACGGATCTTCATGGCTGCTCCCCGATAATCACGTTGGCGATCTGCTGCAGATGCCAGGCCGGTGCACCGAGGTAGCTCTCGCTGGCCCGGGCACGCTTGAAATACAGATGCGGGTCGTACTCCCAGGTAAAGCCCACGCCGCCATGCAGCTGGATCGACTCCGCCGCGCAGTGGAAGTACGCCTGGGAGCACTGGGACTTGGCCAGGGAGGCGGCCTGTGGCAGCTCTGCGGCCACCTGGGCGTCACCGGCGGGGTCCAGCGCCTCCTGGGCGACGCAGGCGGCGTAATAGCTGGCCGAGCGCGCGCACTCGACCTGCAACATCATGTCGGCGGCCCGGTGCTTGAGGGCCTGGAAACTGGCCAAGGGGCGACCGAACTGCTGGCGCTCCTGCAGGTAGGCCACGCTCAGGTCCAGCGCCTGCTGGGCGCCGCCGACCTGTTCGGCGGCCAGGCCCACGCAGGCCAGGCGCAGCAGGGTCTGCACCTGCGGCCAGGCCGTGCCGGCCTCGCCGAGCAACGCATCCGGGCCCACGTACAGACGCGTGAGGCGCAGGCGGCCCAAGCGTCGGGTCTGGTCCATGGTCGGCTGCCACTGACGCTCCAGGCCCGCCTGCCCGGCCTCGACCAGGAACAGGCTGACGCCCGCCTCGCCCGTGCTGCCAGCCAGGCGCGCGGCGACCACCAGCAGGTCGGCGCTGTGGCCATCGATCACCTGGGCATACTCACCCTCGAGCACGTAGCCCTCGCCTTCGGGCGTTGCTGTCACGCAGATACCCTGGGCAGACCAACCGCCCCCATCGCCCCAAGCCGCCGTGCCGCGCACGCGGCCTTCGGCGATGGCCGGCAGCCAACGCTCCTTCTGCGCCTCGCTGCCGGCCAGCAACAGGGCTGGAGTGGCCAGGCAAGCGGTGGCGAAGAACGGCGAGCACAGCAGGCGCCGGCCCATCTGTTCCAGGAGGATGTTCAACTCGACGAAGCCCAGGCCCAAACCGCCGTAGGCTTCAGGGATATGAATCGCAGGCCAGTACATCTCGCTGCACAGGCGCTGCCAGAGATCGGTGTCATAACCGGTTTCGCTGACCATGGCCGCGCGCACGGCGGCACAGTCGGACACATCGGCAAGGAAACCCTCGGCCGATGCACGGATCATTTCCTGCTCGTCGCTGAATGCAAAGTCCATCGCGGCGTCTTCTACTCGTCTGGCCCAGGTGCCTGCGAGTGTGGCCAGATGCGCTGGCGGTCGAATCGGCCAATTGGACTAGGCTCGACGATGGCAAGTGCGCCGCAGAACCTGTGGGAGATTCTAGGGTGCCGGACAAGCTCGAATCGTCTTCGGTTGGTATTCCTTGACACGGCTCAGCCGTGCAAATACCCGCCCTGGCGCAGGCACAGCGGTGTTGTTGAGAGCACCGCAGACCCTGTGGGAGCGGGTTTACCCGCGAACACCGGCAGAGCCGGTGCCATGCAGCGCGGAGCCTGCTTCGCGGGTAAACCCCCACAGGTGTTGTGCAGGCAAAAAAAAACCGCACCACCCTGGCATGTGGTGCGGCCCCGCCCTAATGGCGAAAAAACCTCGAATCAGCTGCCGTAGACTTTCTGCGCCGGCACTGCGCGCTCCAGCAGCTCACCCACCGCCGCGCCCACCTGGGCAACGGCCCAGCGGCCCTGGTTGTCGACCTGCGGGCCGCGCCGCCAGCCGTCGGCGATGGACAGCTTGCCGCCTTCGACCTCGAACATCTGCCCGGTGACCCCGGCCGACTCACTGGAACCCAGCCACACCACCACGGGCGCGACGTTCTCCGGGGCGAAGTAGTCGAAGCCTTCCTCCGGCTTCTTCATCACCTCGCCGAACACGCCTTCGGTCATGCCGGTGCGCGCCGCCGGGGCCAGGGCGTTGACGGTGATGCCGTAACGCGCCAGCTCCGCCGCCTGGACCAGCGTCAAGGAGGCGATACCGCCTTTGGCCGCGGCATAGTTGGACTGCCCGATCGAGCCCTGCAGGCCCGCGCCGGAGCTGGTGTTGATGATCCGCGCATCGAACTTCACGCCATTCTTGGCTTGCTCGCGCCAGTACCGTACGGCGTGGCTGGACAAGCAGAAGTGGCCCTTCAAGTGCACCGCCACCACCGCATCCCAATCCGCCTCGGTGAGGCTGGCGAACATGCGGTCGCGGCAGATGCCGGCGTTGTTCACCACCACGTCCAGGCCGCCGAAGGCCTCCAGCGCCGCGGCGACGATGCGGCCGGCGTCTTCGTAGTGGGTGATGTCGTTGCTGTTGGCGATGGCCTGGCCATCCTGCTCGCGGATCTGCGCGACCACCGCCTCGGCGGCGTCGCGGTTGATGTCGTTGACCACCACCTTGGCGCCTTCGGCCGCGAAGGCCAGGGCGTAGGCGCGGCCCAGGCCGCCGCCTGCGCCGGTGATGACCACGACTCGGTTGTTGCAACTGCTCATGGGGGTTCTCCTGCGCTTACAGGCGCTCGATGATGGTGACGTTGGCCTGGCCGCCGCCTTCGCACATGGTCTGCAGACCATAGCGGCCGCCGCTGCGCTCCAGCTCATGGAGCAGGCTGCACATCATCCGGGTGCCGGTGGCGCCCAGTGGATGACCCAGCGCGATGGCGCCGCCGTTGACGTTGGTCTGGGCGTGGGGGTAGCCGGTCTCGTTGATCCAGGCCAGGGCCACCGAGGCAAAGGCCTCGTTGATTTCCACCCGGTCGATGTCTTCCAGGCGCATGCCGGCGCGCTTGAGCGCATAGGCGGTCGCCGGGATGGGCGCGGTGAGCATCCACACCGGGTCGGCGGCGCGCACGCTCATGTGGTGGATACGCGCCCGCGGAGTGAGGTTGTAGCGTTTGAGCGCCGCTTCCGAGACCACCAGCAACGCGCTGGCGGCGTCGCAGGTCTGACTGGAAACACCAGCGGTGACGCGGTCGCAACCGAACAGGATTTCCAGCTCGGCCATCTTGTCCAGGCTGGTGTGGCGTGGGGTTTCGTCATGTTCGACACCGGCCAGGGGCACGATCTCACGCGCAAAGTAGCCCTGCTCGATGGCCCGCAGCGCCCGGCGGTGGGATTCCAGCGAGTACGCCTCCAGCGCCTGGCGGCTGAGCTGCCAGTGCTCGGCGATCATCTGCGCGGAGCGGAACTGGGTCGGCGGGGTCGAGCCGTAGCGGCGCACCCAGCCTTCGGAGCCGGTGAACGGGTTGGTGAAGCCCAGCGGCTCGGCGGCGGTCATGGCCGAGGAGATCGGGATCTGGGTCATGGTCTGTACGCCGCCTGCGACCACCACGTCCTGGGTACCGCTCATCACCGCCTGGGCGGCGAAGTGCAGCGCCTGCTGCGAAGAGCCGCACTGGCGGTCGACGGTGGTGCCCGGCACGGCGTCGCTGAGCCCGGCGGCCAGCCACGCGGTGCGAGCGATGTCGCCGGCCAGCGGGCCGATGGTGTCGACGCAGCCGAAGATCACGTCGTCGTAGTCTTCATCGGGGATCGAATTGCGCTCGACCAGGGCACGCAGCACATGGCCGCCCAGGTCGGCCGCATGGATATGGGCCAAACCACCCTTGCGCCGCCCGGTGGGCGTGCGCAGGGCATCGACGATATAAGCTTCAGGCATCTTCTACCTCATAAGACATCAAACGGGTTGTGCGCACATCTGCACCTGCCGCGCCGCTCTCTTCGCGGGTAAACCCGCTCCCACACCAACCGCTCAGATCCTGTGGGAGCGGGTTCACCCGCGAACACCGGCAACGCCGGTGCCATCGAGCACCGTGCGAGAAAATCAGAACGTGGTGCCGGCCCCAATGGCCCGGCCTTGGTCGAACAAGGCCTCGCGAATGCGCGCCTTGTGCAGGGCATGGTCGCCCCAGACCTTGTCCAGCGCCCAGGCGCGCTTCATGAACAGCTGCAGGTCGACCTCCCAGGTGTACCCCATGGCGCCATGGGTCTGGATGGCGTTGCGCGCTGCGAGCAGCGCCGCCTCCGAAGCGGCCAGGCGAGCGTGGGACACCGCCAGGGCCTGCCCGGCCTCACCGTGGGCCACCGCATGGGCGGCGCGGTACAGCGGGCCCTTGGCGAACTCGATGCGCACCGCGACGTTGGCCATCAAATGCTTGACCGCCTGGAACGAGCCGATCGGCTTGCCGAACTGCTTGCGCTCGAAGCTGTAATCCACGGCCAGGTCCACCATGCGCTTGGCCAAGCCCAGCAGTTGCGCTGCACAACCCAGCGCGCCGCGCTCGAAGGCCCGCGCCAGCAACCGCGCAGCCTCTTCGCCACGGGCCACGCAAGTGGCCGCGCCCGGTGTCCACAGCACCTGGTACAGCTGGCGGCTCGGGTCCACCGACAGGTTGCGCACCAGCTCGACATCCTCACGCGGCACCGCATGCAGCTCATCGCCGTGGCTGAGCAGCAGCAAATCGGCCACATGGGCATCGCTGACCAGCGGGTTGCCCGGCTCGCACACCGCCAGGCGCGCCTGCCCTTCGGCCACACGCCCCAGCCAGTCGGCCTTCAGGCCCTCATGTGCCTCGCCCAGCTCGGCCAACAGCGGCACCGCCACCAGCATGGTCTCCACCAGCGGCTCGGGCAGGCCCGCGTAGCCGCACTCCTGGGCCAGCAGGACGAAGTCCAGGGCGCCCAGGCCCATGCCGCCGTACTGCTCCGGCACGGTCAGCGCGGTCAGGCCCAGCTCCACCAGTTGCGCCCAGAGCTGCTCGCAACGGCCACTGTCGCTCTGCCATAGCTCGCGGATGCGCTCTGGGGTCACTTCGTTGATAAAGAAACTGCGTACGTTGTCCTGGAAGAGCAACTGGTCGCTGTTGAAACTAAAGTCCATGGTCTGCTCCTCAGGCACGCGGCATGCCGAGCATGCGTTCGGCGATGATGTTGCGCTGGATCTCGTTGGTGCCGGCGTAGATCGGCCCGGCCTGGGCGAACAGGAAGCCGTCCAGCCATTGGCCGACATCGCCGGCCGCCGGGGCCTCAGGCAGCAGTTCGCCGCGCAGGCCCAGGATGCTCATGGCCGTTTCGTGCATGCGCAGGTCAAGCTCGGACCAGAAGATCTTGTTGGTCGAGGACTCCGGCCCGATGCGCCCGCCTTTGACCAACTGCGAAGCGGTCATGTAGGTGGACTGGGTGTAGGCCTCGGCATCGAGCCAGGCGCGCATCACCGCCTCACCGATGGCCGGATCGCGGTCAGCGGTTTCGCGGTTGGCCTGGTACAACTGCACCAGGCGCCGGGCGGTCTCCTGGAAGCGCGCGGGTGAACGCAGCATCAGCCCGCGTTCGAAGCCTGCGGTGGACATCGCCACGTGCCAGCCCATGCCCTCGCCGCCGAGGACGTTCTCCACCGGCACGCGCACGTCGTCGAAGAAGATCTCGGCAAAGCCCGGCAGGCCGTTGAGCTGCGGGATCGGGCGCACGGTGATGCCGGGCGTGTTGAGCGGCACCAGAATGAAGGTCAGGCCGTGGTGGCGCTGGGAACCTGGGTCGGTGCGGAAGATGCCGAATACCCAGTCGGCCCACACGGCGCGGGTGGACCAGGTCTTCTGGCCGTTGATCACGTAGTGGTCGCCATCACGCTCGGCGCGCGAGCGGATCGCCGCCATGTCCGAGCCGGCTCCAGGCTCCGACCAGCCCTGGGCCCAGATGTCCTGGCCGGTGGCCATGCGCGGCAGGAAGCGTGCTTTCTGCGCCTCGGTGCCGTACTCCATCAGGGTCGGGCCGAGCAGGAAGATGCCGTTCTGGTTGACCCGCGCCGGCGCACCGGCCCGGTAGTACTCTTCTTCGAAGATCAGCCACTCGATCAGGTCGCAGCCGCGCCCGCCCAGGCGGGTGGGCCAGGTGACCATGCCCCAGCGGCCGTCGTTCAGGCGCGCTTCCCAGGCGCGGTGGGCGGCAAAGCCTTCCTCGGTGTCGAACGAAGGCAGCGGTTGGCTCGGGACGTTGGCCTCGAGCCAGGCCCGCACTTCGGCGCGAAAGGCCTGTTGGGCCGGCGTGTAGGTAAGATCCATGGTCGGTGCCCTCAGCCGTTGAAGTTCGCGTTGCGCTTCTCGACGAACGAGTCGCGGGCTTCCTGGGAATCCTGGGTGCGGTAGGCCTCGAGGGTGAAGCCCTGCTCCCAGCGGTATTTGTCTTCCAGGTTGCCGTCCTCGATGCCGTTGAGCGCCTCCTTGGCCAGGCGGATCATCGCCGGGCTCTTGGCGGCGATGGACGCGGCGATGCCCAGCGCGGTCTCGCGCAGTTGCTCGCGCGGCACCACACGCTCCACCGCGCCCAGGCGATAGGCCTCGGCGGCGTCGATCATCTCGCCGGTGAAGTACATGTGGCGCACCTTCTGCACCGGGAACAGCCGCTGCAGGTGGGCACCGCCGCCCATGGCGCCACGGTCCACCTCGGGCACGCCAAAGCGCGCGCAGTCGGCGGCGACGACGATGTCGGCGGCGCCGCAGATGCCGATGCCACCGCCCAGCACGAAGCCATGCACAGCGACGATCACCGGCACCTTGTTGCGGTGCACGGCCTTGAAGGTGTCGTAGTTGCCCTTGTTGACCGCGACGATCAGGTTGCCGTCGGCGGCCAGTTCCTTGATATCGACCCCGGCGCAGAAGCCACGGCCTTCGGCGCGGATGACGATGACCCTGACCTGCGCGTCGTCGCCCAGCGCCTGCAGGGTGCTGGCGATGTCGGCCCAGCCCTGGCTGTTGAAGGCATTGACCGGGGGATGGTTGAAGACCATCTCGGCAATGCCGTTATCAATGCTCACGTTGAATGGTTGCACTGGGAGTCCCCCTCACGAAATTCGGCGGCACAGCGCGCCCAGACGCTGCTCGGCGTCCTGGACGATCTGCTCTATCAGTTCGGCGCAGCCCGGCAGGCTGTCGATACCCGCGGCCACTTGCCCGGCCGGCAGCACGCCCTCGGCGGGCCGGCCTTCGACCATGGCTTTCTGGATGACCATTGGGGCGTTGGCGGCCATCAGGCTCTGGGCGGCCGTCAGGCCCCCGTCGCGGCGCATCTTCAGCGCGCTGCCCAACAGCTGGCCCAGCCCCAGGCCGGTGTGGCGGCGGTAGGCCAGGCCACTGCGCACGGCCAGCAGCCAGCGGCGCAGGCCACTGCTGGTTTCGAGCTCATCGAGCAGCTCGTTGCGGATCATGCGTTGCGGCAGGCCATCGATGGCTCGGCTGACGATCACCGCCGCCGGATCCTTGACTGCCAGGTAGCGCGCCAAGGTGGCCTGGGGCACCGGGCTGTCGGCGGTCATCAGAAACCGCGTGCCCATGGCGATGCCGTCGGCGCCCTGGGCCAGGGCCGACACCAGCCCGCGGCCATCCTTGAAGCCGCCTGCGGCCACCACCGGCACCTGCACCGCATCCAGCACCTGGCCCAGCAACATGGCCGTGGGCACCGCACCGGTGTGGCCGCCGCCTTCGCCGCCCTGCACGGTCACCACGTCGGCGCCCATCTCCACGGCCTTCTGCGCGTGCTTGAGGGCGCCCACGGTGGGCATGCAGACCACGCCGGCATCCTTGAGCCGGGCGATCATCTGCTTGCCGGGCGAGCGGCTGTAGCTGACCGCGCGCACTTGGTGGCGCACCACCAGCTCGACGATTTCTTCGGCGTTGGCCTGGTACATATGGAAGTTGACCCCGAACGGGCGGTCAGTCAGGCGCTTGGTTTCGAGGATCGCCGCTTCCATCTGCCGCGGCTCGATGGTCGCCCCGGCCAAAAAGCCAAAGCCCCCGGCGTTGCAGGTGGCGGCCACCAGGCGCGGGTCGGCGACCCAGCCCATGGCGGTCTGGATGATCGGGTAACGGCAACCGAGCAAGGCGGTCAGGCGGGTATCGAGTGACACGGCCATGCTCACGCCCTCCCCTGTTCGCGCTGGGAACTGGCCATGGCCTTGGCGTCATAGCCGCCCAGGCGATCGCCGGACACCAGTTCGTTGTGGGCATGGGCGAAGTGATGCAGGCCGAACACCATGTCCATGGTCGAGCGCTTGCCCATCAGGTCTTCGGCGTTGTTCACCGCCTGCTTGCTCAGTTGCAGGCCCAGGCGCGGCATCTGGGCGATCTGCCCGGCCATGGCCAGGGTTTCCTGCTCCAGCTGCTCGCGGGGCACCACGCGGTTGAGCATGCCCATCTGGTAGGCACGCGCCGCCGGCATCGGCGCGCCAAGGAAGAGAAACTCCTTGGCGATACGTGGGTTGAGCTCATGCACGTGGGCGAAGTACTCCACCCCCGGAATCCCCATGCGCACCACCGGGTCGCGGAAGTACGCATCGTCGCTGGCCACGATCAGGTCGCAGACCCAGGCCAGCATCAGGCCGCCAGCGATACAGGCACCCTGGACCATGGCGATGGTCGGCTTGGGCATATCGCGCCAGCGCCGGCACATGCCCAGGTACACCTCTTGCTCGCGGGCATAGAGGAATTCACCCCCGGGCTTGTCGACGTGGTCGTACCACAGGCTCACGCGCTCGAAGCTCTGGTTCACGTCACGCCCTGGCGTGCCGATGTCGTGCCCGGCGGAGAAATGCTTGCCAGCCCCGCGCAGGACGATGACCTTGACGTTGTCATCGGCGCACGCACGGGCGAAGGCCGCGTCCAGGGCATAGGTCATCCGCGAGTTCTGGGCGTTGTGGTACTCGGGGCGGTTCATGGTGACCAGGGCTACCCCGTCCCGCACTTCGTACAGCACCACCTCATCGGCCTCTTTATTGTTTTGCTCGCTCATTACTGCACTCCGGCAAGGCGGTTGGCTGGAACGGGCTGTCAGCGCGCTGGGCGCTGGCCCGGTGGGTTGTCCTTGAGCTGGCTGGCGCGCAGGTTGTGCGGGTCCAGTCGCTGGATCAGCTGCAACTGCGCCTCGGTCGGCGCGGTGGTCACCGGGCAGTGCTCGGGCACATGCAGGGCAAAGCCTGTGTTGTCGCGCACCTCGTCCAGGCTCACGCCGGGGTGCAGCGAACGCACGCGCACCTGGTGCTGGGGCCCGAGGAAGTCGAGCACGCACAGGTCGGTGACGATCAGGCGGATGTCGATGTCATCCAGCGACCAGCCACGGGCCAGGCGCTCGGGGTTGTAGCCCACCGAGGCGACCACGTCGCACTCGCCCTCGACGAACACCCGGCGGTTGTGGCTGGGCACATAGAACGAGTTGGCATGGCTGATGGAGTTGCCTGGCAGGCCACGCACACCGAGCATCTGCGCCTTGGGCTTTTGGTAGTCGCCGCCGATGCAGGAGATGTTGGCCTGACCGAACCGGTCGACCTGGATCGGCCCGATCATGGCGTGGCGCTTGCCGCTCCAGACGTTGTCGAAGATGCGCGAGAAGCCCATCCAGCTGTCGCGCTTGGGCTCGTAGCCATTGCGCGCACCGACCGGCACGGGCTCGGCGACCATGTAGGCCTCCGAGTCGGTCATCATCAGTTGCGGGTTGTTGTCGAGCATGCTCAGGGAGGCCGCCAGGCGCGGGATCACGCCGATGCCGGTGGCCAGGACTTCGCCGTCGTCGCGCCAGGCTTGGGCGGCGGCGCAGATCATCAGTTCGGCGAGGCTGTAGGTGCTTGCAGTGGTCATGACGTTCCTCGCTTAGAAAACCGGCAGGGGCAGTCGACGGATGGCCTCAAGGCCCCCGCAACGTTCCAGGTACTGGGAGTGGGAACAGGCCACGTACTGATCGACATAGGCCTGCCAGCCCTCTTCGCTCTGCGCCGAGGCGACGTAGGCCTTGAAGTGCGGGACGTCGAAGCCGTACAGCGGCGCGCAGGACGAGGGGTGTGCGCCCCCTGGCACATTGGCCACCGCCGTGGTCAGGTTGCGCTCCCAGAACACCTGGTGCGCACGCGCCGGCTCCGCGTGGAACCACGCGCTGTCGACCAGCTCGTCACAGGTGACGTAGGTGCGCGCCGCAGCCCGCACGAACAGGTCATCCATGTAGTGGTCGGGTCCGGCGATCTGGCACACACCGCGCGCATCGGCGCGGTCCACGTGCACCAGGGCGGCGTCGAGCTTGAGTGCCGGCATCGCGACCCAGTCACGGCCATCGGCGTAGGGCGAGGCGATCAGCTTGATCTCGGGATTGTGGCGCAACACATCGGTGCCCAGCCCCACCGCGGTGGGGATGAACGGCACGTTCATGGCGGCGGCGCGCAGGCCCAGCAGCAGCATGCCTTCGTCGATTTCCATTACTTCGATGGCGCCTTCCTGACGCGCCTTGCGGAAGTACGGCTCGAGCGGGATGAAGTCGAGGGAGACGAAGGCGAACACCAGTTTCTTCACCTTGCCGGCGGCGCACAGCAGGCCGACGTCGGCACCGCCGTAGGCGACGATGGTCAGGTCCTTGAGGTCCGAGCGCAGGATCTCGCGCACCAGCGCCATAGGCTTGCGGCGCGGGCCCCAGCCGCCGATGCCGATGGTCATGCCGTCGCGCAGCTGGGCGACCATCTCGGCCGTGGTCATCTGTTTATCCATGGGTGTTGTCCTCATTGGCGGCCGACGCTGAAGTCATGGCCCCACTGGCTGACCACCGTGCTTTCGAACGGGGTGTGGCGGCTCCAGTCGACCACCAGGCCGTCGCAGCCGTACTCCAGGTCGAAACCGGACGGGGTCTTCATGTAGAAGGAGATCATCTGATCGTTGGTGTGCTGGCCCAGGGTCGCGGAGAGCTTCACGCCGTTGGCGTGCATGCGGTCCAGGGCGCGGCCGACGTCCTCCAGGCCATCGACCTCGACCATCATGTGCACGCAGCCGCTGGGCACTGGGCATTCGAAGATCGCCAGCGAGTGGTGGCGGCCGTTGTTGCAGTGCATGAAGTGGATGCGTTTTTCCGGCTCGGCAGGATCCGGGGTGAAGCGCACCTTCATCAGGTCCGACAGGCCAAAGCCCATCACCTGCTCATAGAAATCGCGGCAGCGATCGAAGGTCGGTGCCGGCAGGACCACATGGCCCATGCCCAGCCCGTCGCTGACGAAACCGCGCACGCCCACCGGGGAGACGAAGCGGGCGAAGTCCTGGCGCGGGCCCCAGTACAGCTCGTGGCGGTTGCCATCGGGGTCGGCGAACAAGGCCAGCGCCTGGACCTGGCGCAGCGCGGCTTGCTCAGCGCTGCCCTGCTCCACCGCCACGCCTGCGGCGTGCAGCTCGGCCACGGCCTGGTCGAAGGCGGCTTGGCCGGCCACTTCCCAGCCACAGGCGCCGAAACCGTCCTGGGCGCTGTGCTGCACCAGGATGCGGTAAGGGCGCTCGTCCATTTTCAGGAACAGACGCTCGCCGCTCTCATCCTCGACCACCATCATGCCCAGCACCTGGCTGGCGTAGTGACGCCACTGCGCAAGGTCGCTGGAACGTACGGTGACGTAACCCAGGCCACGGATATCCATGCACGATCTCCTCGTTTTTGTACTTGGCGTATTCAAGCCAGTCAGGGGGTTAGCGGCATCGTCCAATAGGACTACCGGCCCTGAGGCCGCGTGATACAGCCAGGAGCAACGGCCTTGCTCCGTGGCGAATGCTTCGCGGGTAAACCCGCTCCCACAGGTACGGTGCTGTGTCATGAGCAGCACAGAACCTGTGGGAGCGGGTTCACCCGCAAACACCGGCAAAGCCGGTGCCATACCCGGCGATTGCGGAAATGGGGCTGCGTTGCAGCCCCCCGATGGTCTTACTGCTTGTTGCGGAAATGCGGAATGACCTTCTCGCCGATGTTGCGCAGGGTCTCCCACAGGTACGGTGCTGTGTCATGAGCAGCACAGAACCTGTGGGAGCGGGTTCACCCGCGAACACCGGCAAAGCCGGTGCCATACCCGGCGATTGCGGAAATGGGGCTGCGTTGCAGCCCCCCGATGGGCTTATTGCTTGTTGCGGAAATGCGGAATGACTTTCTCGCCGATGTTGCGCAGGGTCTCCAGCTGAGCCCACTGCGGCACGGTGCCCATCTGGCAGATGAACAGGATCTCGTCGGCGCCAGCGTCGATCAGGCGCTGCACGTAACCGATGCAATCCTCGACGGTGCCGTAGGCGTGGTTGGGGTTCATCATCGCCATGGTCGGGTCGGAGAAGTCCACGCGCACTTCCTCGGAGGCGAAGCGCGACTTGATCACCGCCTGGCCGTTGCCATCGACGTAGGTGTCGTCTTTCCACTTCTCCGGGTCCGGACGCTCGCCACCGCCGTACCAGTAGCCCAGCGACTCCATGAAGTAACGCTGACCACGGATACCGATGCGGCGCGCAGCCTCGTTGTCGTCCAGCACGATGGCTGGACACAGCGCGGCGATGTGGCGGTTCGGGCGGAAACCGACCTGATTGCGCTCTTCACGATTGTCGAAGGCCTGGTGGTACACCTCGACCTTCTTGGCGATCTCTTCAGGGCCACCAAAGCCCAGCACCAGCGCGCCCATGCCACGGCCACCGGCGTTCTTCAGCGACTCGGTGTTGGTGCACGCCAGGTACATCGGCGGGTGCGGATCCTGGTACGGCTTGGGATGGATCGGACGCTTGGGGATCTTGACGAAGTCGCCGTGGTGCTCGATCTCGTCCTGCACGAACATTTTCGGAATCAGGTACATGGCCTCGTCGATCTGCGGCTGCAGGGTCGCCAGGTCGTAGCCGAACGTACCGGCCTCTTGCTGGGTGCCGCCCTTGCCCACGCCGAAGTGCACGCGGCCCTTGGACAGCAGGTCCAGGGTGGCGATGCGCTCGGCCACCTTGACCGGGTGGTTCATCGCCGGCGGCAGGCACACCACGCCGTGGCCGATGCCGATGCGCTCGGTCTTGCCGGCCACGAAGGCGAGCATGGTTTCCGGCGCGGACATGTGCGAGTAGTTGGTCAGCGCGGTGTGCTCCACGCACCAGAAGGTGTCGAAGCCCAGCTTGTCGGCCAGCACCGCCTGCTCGACGGTGTCATCGAAGATCTTGCGGTCACCCTCGCGGCTGGCATCGATCGTCTGGGCTTCGTAAATCAGCGAGAATTTCATGTGCGTTCCTTGTTGTTCTGTTGACGTTGGCCGGCAGCGCCGGCCTTGGTCACATCCTCTGGCATCGCGAATGCGCTCGAATCCCTAAAACGGACTAGCCGGTTTCGGTGAGCACCCAACGACTCAGAGGAAGAAGTCGGTGGTGTCCTGGCCCATGCTCACGCCACCGAGGTTCCAGGCGTACTTGGCCGGGCTGTTGGCGACGTGGGCACGACCGGTGTGGATGTCACGGAACGCACGGTTGATCGGGTGACCACGGAAGATGGTCGAGGCGCCGCTGTTGAACATCAGCTGCGCCGCCGCCTTGGCGCAGCGATCGGCCACCAGGGCCGAGTCGTAGCGCATCTTCACCCGCGCCTGCATCTCGAGCGGGGTGCCGGCCCGGGCGTTGTCGAGCATCACCTCGAAGTTGCGCAGCAGCACGGTGCGGCACTCATCGACACAGACCATGGCATCGGCCAGGGCGCTCTGGGCGGCTGGATCCTGGAGCATCTTGCGGCCATCGTTGACCGCCACCCGCGCCTTGTTGTGGGCGATGAAGTGATCCACCGCGCCCTGCAGCGCACCGATGGCCGAGGACGACACCGCGCGCACGAAGATCTGCCCGAACGGCAGGCGGTACAGCGGGGAGGTGTTGACCGCGTTGCCCGGGCTCTGCTGCATGAACCCGTCGACGGCGCGGTGGGTGCGGTACTCGGGCACGAAAGCATCCTCGACCAGCACGTCGTGGGAGCCGGTGGCTTCCAGGCCCATCACGTTCCAGTTGTCGATGATCTGATAGTCGCTGCGCGGCACCAGGAAGGTGCGGTAGTCCGGTGCGCCGCCCGGCTCCGCTGGCGGCACCATCGCCCCCAGGAACGCCCACTGGCAATGCTTGCTGCCCGAGGAGAAGCCCCAGCGACCGCTCAGGCGGAACCCCCCATCAACCCGCTCGACCTTGCCCACCGGCATATAGGACGAGGAAATCAGCACAGAGGTGTCCTGGCCCCAGACATCCTGTGCGGCGCGGTCATCGAACAGCGCCAACTGCCAGTTGTGGATGGCCACCACGCCCAGCACCCAAGCCGACGACATGCAGCCTTCGGCCAGGGTCATCTGCACTTCGAAGAAGTCCTTGGGCTCAAGCTCCAGGCCCTGCCAGCGGGCCGGCTGAAGAATGCGGAAGAAGCCCGCCTCGTGGAAGTCGGCGAGGGTCTCCTCCGGCAGGCGGCCCATCTGCGCGGCCTGCTCGGCACGTTCACGCAACACCGGGACCAGCTCACGGGCGCGCTGGCGCAACTGTTGGCGTACGAGGTCTTGATTCATCTTGTTGTTCTCCTCTGGTCGCCCCGTTCCCCGGAGCGTGCGAGAGAGGCGTTGGGCCTCCACCGAAGGCATTGCAACAAGGTGAATCGCGCGCGACATCCCTCAAACGGACCATGTGAGGGTGCGCATCGACTAGTCCCGTTGGACGATGTTGGCCCTTGCAGTCATTGGAAGAATTCATCCCACTGAGACAGCCAACCCGAGGGCGTGCGATGAACGACAACAACAATTTGAAAGCCGACATGCTCCAGGCCATGCGTCGCCTGGCCAAGTCCGTGACCATCATCAGCACCAGCGACGGCAGCCAGCGTTTCGCCATGGCCGCCACCGCGGTGGACTCGCTGAGCACCGAGCCGCCATCGCTGCTGATCTGCGTCAACCAGAGCGCTTCGCCCCACGCAGCATTGGCCGCCGGCGCCAGCTTCTGCGTGAACATCCTGGGCCTGGAGCAACAGCACCTGGCACACCTGTGCAGCGGCAGCATCAAGGGCGAGGCGCGCTTCGGCCAAGGTGAGTGGCTGACCAGCGACGAAGGCATCCCGTACCTGGCCGACGCCCAGTCGTCGATCCTCTGCCGCCAGGATGGCCAGTTCGCCTACGGCACCCACACCGTGTTCATCGGTCGCATCCTGCGCATCCACACCACCCCGACCATCACCCCGCTGGTGTACCTGGACGGCCACTACACCACCACTGCCAAACCTGCGCCCCTCGCGGCCAGTGCCGGCTGAGGCGTGGCCATGACGGAGCACGCGGTGACAGCACCGCTGCGCGTCGACAGCGCCGAGCAACTGCACTGGCAGCAGCGTGCCGACCTGGTGGTGGTCGGCTTCGGCGGCGCCGGTGCCAGTGCCGCCATCGAGGCCGCCAGTCGCGGCCTTTCGGTGCTGGTGCTGGAGCGCTTCGCCGGCGGCGGCGCCACGGCCCTGAGCGGTGGCGTGGTCTATGCCGGAGGCGGTACGCCCCAGCAGTTGCAGGCCGGCTACCAGGACAGCAGCGAGGCAATGTTCAACTACTTGCGCAAGGAGGTGGGCGATGCAGTCAGCGAACAGACCCTGCGCACCTTCTGCGAAGGCAGCCTGGAGCAACTGGCCTGGCTGGAACGCCAGGGCGCGGTGTTCGAGGGCAGCATGGCCCCGCACAAGACCTCCTACCCCAGCGACCGCTACTACCTCTATTACTCAGGCAACGAGGCCGTGCCCAGCTATGCCGTGGATGCCCCCGCCGCGCCACGCGGGCATCGGACCAAGGGCTCGGGCATGTCCGGCTCGGCGTTGTTCCGTGCCTTGGCCGACAGCGCCCGGCGCCATGGCGTGCAGGTTCGCACCCAGTGCCAGGTGCGGCGTCTGGTGATCGACCGTGACGGCCAGGTAATCGGCGTCGAAGCCTGGCAATTGCCCGTCGGCAGCCGCGCGGCACGCAGCCATGCCCGCCTGGCGCGCTGGGCCGCCGCCGTGCACATGTACGTCCCGGCACTGTCCGCCAAGCTGCGCGCGCGCATGCAGCGCCTGGAACAGCGTCATGCCCAGCCCTTGCTGGTCCGCGCCGAGCACGGTGTGGTGCTGGCCAGCGGCGGTTTCGTGTTCAACCGCCAATTGCTGGGCGAACATGCGCCGCGCTACCTCGATGGCCTGCCCCTGGGCAGCAGCGGCTGCGACGGCAGCGGCATCGACCTGGGACGCAGTGTGGGCGGTAGCCTCGGGCGCATGGACAAAGTCAGCGCCTGGCGTTTCATCAACCCGCCGCTGGCCTGGGCCCGTGGCCTGATCGTCAACGCCCGAGGCGAGCGCTACTGTAACGAAGAGCTCTATGGCGCCACCCTGGGCCACGCCATGGTCGAAGAGCAGGACGGCCGCGCCCTCTTGATCCTCGATCGCACCTTGCGCCACCAGGCGCTGGCACAGGTCGGGCCAGGCAAGGTGTGGTCGTTCCAGCGCCTGCCGGTCCTGCTCAACCTGCTGTTCAACTGCCGCCGTGGCAAGACCCTGGAGCAGTTGGCCGAGCG
The DNA here is from genome assembly GCF_048068075.1 of Pseudomonas sp. NY15354. NCBI lineage: Bacteria > Pseudomonadati > Pseudomonadota > Gammaproteobacteria > Pseudomonadales > Pseudomonadaceae > Pseudomonas > Pseudomonas sp. NY15354. Next base: position 10,876 of record NZ_JBLUPV010000040.1, on the reverse strand, counting down.
CTGCCAGTTGCCCGCGCAGGCCCTGCGCCACAGCGTCGACAGCTACAGCCGGGCAGCCCGTGGCGAGATCGCTGACCCGCTGGGCAAATCCGCCTCGATGCTGCATGACCTGGGCCAAGGCCCCTGGTACTGCCTGGACCTTTCCTACGACAGCCAACTTTATCCCTGCCCGACCCTGACCCTGGGCGGGCTGCGGGTGTGCGAGCAAAGCGGCCGCGTGCTCGACCAGCAAGGCGCCCCCATCGCCGGGCTGTACGGCGCCGGCCGCTGCGCCGTGGGCGTGGCGTCGAACCTGTATGTCTCTGGCCTGTCCCTGGCCGACTGTGTCTTTTCCGGCCGGCGCGCCGCGGCCCATGTGGCCGAGCTCGCAGCCCGCCAACGAGCCCCACAAGGAGAACAACCATGCAACGCGCAACTGATCAGTGGCACCTGACATGAACATCCAGGCCGCCCCAGACCAGGCCCAGGCCAACCCGGCGTCGGCCAACACCCTGCGCCTGCAGGTGTGCGCGGTGATCGACGAGACCGCCGATGCCCGCTCGCTGGTGTTCGACGTCCCCGAGGCGTTGCGCGAGCGTTTTGCCTACAAGCCCGGGCAGTTCCTGAGCTTTCGGGTGACCGTGGACGGCAAGCGCCTGACCCGTTGCTACTCGATGTCCAGCTCGCCATGGACCGATGCGCGCCCCAAGGTCACCATCAAGCGTGTCGACGGCGGCCGGGTGTCGAACTGGATGAACCAGCACGTGCAGGCCGGCGACTGGCTCGAGGTGCTGCCACCGGCCGGACACTTCTGCCTCGACCAACGCCAGGCGGCCGACACCACTCGGCCGCTGGTGCTGTTTGGCGGCGGCTCCGGCATCACCCCGGTGTTCTCCCTGCTCAAGGCCGTGCTGCACAGCGGCCAGCGCCCGGTGCTGCTGGTGTATGCCAACCGTGACGAGGCGTCGGTGATCTTCCGCGAGGAACTGCGCCTGCTCACCCGCGCCCACCCGGAGCAGTTGCAGGTGGTGCACGTGCTGGACTCGCTGCAGGGCTTTCTCGATGCCGCCCAGGTGCGCCAGCTGGTACGCCATTGGCGTGGTGCGGATTACTTCATCTGCGGGCCAGGGCCGTTCATGGACACCGTGGAGACCACCTTGCTGGCCCTGGGTGAGGCGCGTGACAGCATCCATGTGGAGCGCTTCGTCTCCCCGCCAGACCCAGACAGCCAAGGCGCCACGCAGGCCCCGGTGCCGGTCGAGAGCGCCGGTTGCGAGCTGTTGCTGGTGGAGCTCGACGGCGTGACCCACGAAATCGTGCCGCGCCCAGGCGATACCCTGCTGCAAAGCTGCCGCACGGCGGGGTTGGATGTGCCGTTTTCCTGTGAAGAAGGCTTCTGCGGCGCATGCATGTGCACCGTGGAGGAAGGCCAGTCGCAGCTGACCCGTAACGACGTGCTCAGCCAGGCGGAGCTTGCCGCCGGGTGGACCTTGGCGTGCCAGGGGCATCCGCAGGGTGCGCGGGTGCGGTTGAAGTTTCCGGCGTGAGAGCGAGCGGGGCTGCAAAGCAGCTCCGGTTCGCTGGCCCCTAGTCCCTACAGACGATCCCACCCGCCCCCACAACAGGTAGACTCGCCACAGCAGCAGCTCCACAACAATAAAGACAGAGGTTCGAATATGGCTCGTTTGCAAAACAAGGTCGCGGTGGTCACCGGCGGTGCGTCAGGCATTGGCCTGGCCTGCGTGCGTCGCTTCAGCGCCGAGGGCGCCCAGGTGGTCGGGCTGGATGTCGGCCAGGCGCCTGCGGACTTCCCGGGCCTGTTCATGACCCTGGATGTGCGCAACGAAGCGCAGGTGCAGCAGGTGATGGCTGAGGTCGTCCAGCGCTTCGGGCGCATCGATGTGCTGGTCAACGCCGCTGGCGTCGCCAGCCAGGGCAGCGTCACCAGCGCCAGCACCGCCGACTGGCAGCGGGTCCTGGACATCAACCTCACCGGCAGCATGCTCACCAGCAAGCATGTGCTGGGGCAGATGCAAACCCAGCGCAGCGGCTCGATCATCAACATCGGCTCGATCTTCGGCCTGCAGGGCTGCGACGGCAACGTCGCCTACAACGTCTCCAAGGGCGGCATCAACCAGCTGACCCGCAGCATGGCCATCGACTACGGCCACGCCAACATCCGTGTCAACGGCCTGTGCCCAGGCCTGATCGAAACGCCGATGACCAGCATGGTTCGCGAGAACCAGGCGTTCCATGACTTCTTCGCCGCGCAGCACATGCTCAGCCGCGCCGGGCAGCCGGAAGAAGTGGCCAACGTCGCGCTGTTCCTGGCCAGCGACGATGCATCCTTCGTCAGCGGGCAGATGATCGCCGTGGATGGCGGTTTCTCCGCCGGCAGACGCTTCGCCCCGCCCAGCGCCTGACCCACCCGGCCGGGCCTCGCGCCCGGCTCTCCCCTTCGTATATCGATCCTCTGCCTGAGGAGGCCACATGCCGTCCGTGGAAAACGCCCAGACCTTCCCGCAACTGTTCGCCCTGGCCGCCGAGGCCTACGGCGAGCGCCCGGCCATCGAAGACGCCGGCCACTCCATCAGCTACCAGCGCCTGGATCAGCTGCGCCGCCAGGCCGCGCGTGCCCTGCTGGCCCTGGACGTACCGGTGGCGGCACGGGTGGCGGTGTGGGCCCCGAACCTTTGGGAGTGGATCGTCGCGGCCGCTGCCCTGCACAGCGTCGGCGCCACCCTGGTGCCGCTGAATACCCGCATGAAAGGCGCCGAAGCCGCGCAGGTACTGCGCGACAGCGGCACCTGCGTGCTGTTCTGCATCAGCCGCTTCCTCGACACCGACTACCCTGCCCTGCTGAACGACCTGGCGCTGCCCGCGTTGCGCCAGGTGATCCACCTGCGCCCCGAGGGCGAGGTCGGCCAGGGCCTGGCCTGGGAGGGCTTTCTCGCCCTCGCCGAGCAGGTGCCCGAGGCCCAGCTCACCGAGCGTGAGCAGCAGGTGAACGCCGACACCCTGTCGGACCTGCTGTTCACCTCTGGCACCTCGGGCAAGCCCAAGGGTGTGATGAGCTGCCATGGCCAGAACCTGCGCGTGGTACGCGACTGGAGTGAAATCGTTGGCCTGCAGGCGGGCGATCGTTACCTGATCGTCAACCCGTTCTTCCATTCCTTCGGCTACAAGGCCGGTTGGGTCGCAGCGCTGATGCGCGGCTGCACCGTGCTGCCGCAGCAGGTGTTCGACACCCAGGCGCTGCTCGAATGCATCCAGCGCGAGCGCATCAACGTGCTGCCCGGGCCACCGACGCTGTACCAGTCTCTGCTGGCCCACCCTCAGCGCGAGGCGTATGACCTGGGCAGCCTGCGCATTGCCGTGACCGGCGCGGCGTCGATCCCGGTGCAGATGATCCGGCGCATGGGCAGCGAGCTCGGCTTTGCCACCATCGTCACCGCCTACGGCCTGACCGAGGCCTGTGGCTTCGTCACCATCTGCCGCGCCGGCGACAGCGCCGAACGGGTCGCCACCACCTGCGGCCGGGCGATGCCCGACGTCGAGGTGCGCTGCGTCGACCCGCAAGGCCAGCCAGTGCCGGCCAACCAGCCAGGCGAAGTGCTGGTGCGCGGCTACAACCTGATGCGCGGCTACCTGGACGATCCGCAGGCCAGCCGCGAGGCGATCGACACCGAGGGCTGGCTGCACACCGGGGATGTGGGGGTACTCGATGAGGAGGGTTACCTGCGTATCACCGATCGCCTGAAGGACATGTTCATCACCGGTGGATTCAACGTGTACCCGGCGGAGATCGAACAGACCCTGGTGCGCTACCCCGGTGTGGCCCAGGCGGCGGTGATCGGCATCGCCGATGAGCGTTTGGGCGAAGTGGCCATGGCCTTTTTGCTGCCGGTGCCGGGGCAGCGGATCGACGAAGCGGCGTTTTTGACCTGGTGCCGGGAACAGATGGCCAACTACAAAGTGCCACGGCGCGTCCAGGTGCTGGACAACATGCCACTCAATGCCACCGGCAAGGTGGCCAAGCAGGTGCTGCGCGACTGGGTTGCGGTGCCCGCTTGAGATCCCCGGGGGCGCTTTGCGCCCCATCGCGGCACGAGGCCGCTCCTACACAGGGGCCGTGCGGAACATGTGGAGCGACTGTCTTGTGTTGCTTTCGCCGGCCTATTCGCGGGTAAACCCGCTCCCACAGGTCCTGCGGTGCTTTCACTGACACCGCTGCACCTGTGGGAGATTCTAGGGTTGAGGGCAAAGCTTTTTTGCCCCTTTGCTGACGTACTCCCACAGGGATTGCGCTGAACCCTGTGGGAGATTCTATGGTGCCGGACAAGCTTGAATCGCCTTTGGTTGCTATCCCTTGACACTTTTCAGCCGTGCAAATACCAGCCCTGGCGCAGTTTCCACAGGCACAGCGGTGTTGTTGAGAACACCGGAGAACCTGTGGGAGCGGGTTTACCCGCGAAGCAAACGCCTCGGTGAATGGCACCGGCTGCGCCGGTGTTCGCGGGTAAACCCGCCCACAGCGCTCGCGTCGATCCGAAAGGCATCGCTGAACCTGCCCCTGCAGAGCCAGCGCAGCGCCAAAGAGCACCGCTAAACCTGTAGCGGGTTTGCCCGCGAAAGGGCCGCTGAGGCTGGCTAGATGACCCGGGCTGGATGCTGCTGACGGGGTTCGCCCAGCATGGCGCGGTGCGACGGAGGCTGGCGACCGCCGGCTTCGGTGATGCCGTAGCGCGGGGCGATCTCGGCGCTGATCAGGGTCTGGCCGCTGTACTCAGCCAGTTGCGGGTCGTTGAGCAGCGCATGGATCAGCCGCCCATTGAACTGCGGGGTCTCGGCGTTCTCCAGGAAGGCGCGGTACTGCTCGCCATGCTGCTCCCCGGCGATGCGCGTACGCTCGGTCAACTGCGGCCCAAGCCACAGCGAGACCGCCGCCACGCCACGCCCTTCGAAATCCACGGCCATGTCCGCCGCGAACTTGTCGCAGCCGGCCTTCTGCGCGCCATAGGCCGGCCCGTGCATGTAACAGCCCGCCCCAAAGGACGAGGTGAAGCACACCAGCGCACGCCCGCTGCGCAGCAGCAATGGCGCCGCGTGATAGCTGGCGACATAGGCCGAGCGCAGGCCGACATCGAGGATGCGCACCAGCGACAGCGGCTTCTCCCAGAACGGGCCCGGCTCGATCAGTTTGTCATGGATATGGGCCACGTTGTTGACCAATAGATCCAGCTTGCCGCATTCGCGCTCGATGCGCTCGAACAGCGCCCGCACCTGCTCATCGTCGCCATGGTCACAGGCCACGGCGATACCCCGCCCGCCTGCCGCGTCGATGGCCGCGGCCGTGCCCAGCAGGTCGCCCTCCAGGGCCTGGCCATAGAGCGTCGAGCCGCCCTGCCCGGACATCCTTCCTGTGACGTACACGGTCATGCCCGCCTCCCCCAGCGCCTGGGCGATACCGCGCCCGACACCGCGGCTGGCGCCTGTGACCAACGCTACCTGTGGCCTTTCGTTGTGCATGCTTACCTCCCGGTCGTGGCCAGGGCCGGTTGACCCTGGTTGTGTTCGCTATGGGCATGGATATGGTTGGCCGCCAGGTAGCCGAAGGTCATGGCCGGGCCAAGGGTGGCGCCGGCACCTGGGTAGGTGCGGCCCATCATGGACGCCGCGCTGTTGCCGATGGCGTACAGGCCAAGGATCGGCCCGCCATCCTGGTGCAGCACCTGGGCGTGGGTATTGGTGAGCAGGCCGCCCTTGGTGCCGATGTCGCCGGCATCCACCCGCACGGCATAGAACGGCCCCTTGGCCAGCGGCGCCAGGCATGGGTTGGGCTGCACACCTGGGTCACCGTAGTAGCGGTCGAACAGCGACTCGCCCTTGCCGAAATCATCATCACGGCCAACGACGGCCATGGCATTGAAGCGCTGCACGGTCCGGCCAAGGCCGCTGGCATCGACGCCAATCCGCGCCGCCAGCGTGCCCAGGTCATCGGCCTTGTGCAGCACCTGGCGCAGGTGGGGCGGCAAGCGCCAGTCCGGCTGGGCATAGCCGGGCAACAGCGGGCCGCAGGGGTACTTGCGCCGGAACTGGGCGTCGAACACCATCCAGCACGGCACGCTGGTGGCGCCTTCGCGGTTGTTCGCGTACATGGCATAGACGATGTCGCTGTAGGGGGCGCCTTCGTTGACGAAGCGCTCGCCGGCCGAGTTGACCAGAATGCAGCCCGGCAGGTTGCGCTCGACGAACAACGCGCGCTGCTTTTCTTCGCCCGCCACCTGCACGGTCGGCGCCCACCAGCTGTGCTCCATCAGCGCCGTGCAAGCGCCAACGGCCAGGGCCGCGCGAATGCCATCACCGGTGTTATGGGGCGGGGTCGCGCTCCAGCCGGCGTTGGAGGGCTGCGGGTGATACTGCTCGCGCATCGCCTGGTTACGCTCGAAGCCACCAGCGGCGATGATCACGCCGTGGCGGGCCTTGATGTTCAGCCATTGCCCGTCGCGCAGCACCCGAGCCCCGCCGATGCGTTCGCCGACGATCAGCAACTGATCGAGCTGGCAGTCAAGCCACAGCGGCACGCCCCGGTCGAGCAACGAGCAGCGCAAGGCTCCCACCAGGGCGTTGCCCAGGGTCAGGAAACGGTCGCGGCGCGACAGCTTGCGCCCTTTACGGTCGCGCCAGTAGCGCCACAGCACCTTGGCGGTCAGGCCCATCCAGCCTTTGCCTCGGCACAGCAATACCCGCGCTTCCTTCATGGTCATGGCCATGCGCCCCATCATCAGGGTGCCAGGCGATGGCGCGCGCATACGCAGGAATTCATCGCCCAGTTGCGCGGCGTCGAATGGCAACGGGTCCATGGAGCGGTAGCCCGGCTTGCCGCCCGGCACTTCGGGGTAGTAGTCGGTGTATTGGGCCTGGGCTTCGAAGCGCACGCGGGTGTCGCGCTCCAGGTACTGGACCATGCTCCGGGCGTGTTCGACATAGGCCTCGATGCGCCCGTCGTCGACCTCGCCATGGGTCACGGCCTTGAGGTAGGCCACGGCCTCGGCGGCCGAATCCGCGCCGCCCAAGGCCGCTACGCGGTGGTTGTCGGGGATCCAGATCCCCCCGCCGGACACCGCCGAGGTGCCGCCGTACTGCTCGCTCTTCTCGATCACCAGGGTGTCGAGCCCCAGGTCATGGGCTCGCAGCGCGGCGGTCATGCCGCCCGCACCCGAACCGATCACCAGCACATCGCAACATTCGTCCCACCTGATCATGCACGCACCTCCTCGGGGCAGACGCCACCACAGCCCGCGCCGGAAAAGGGAGAACGCGGCCGGGGCCAAGGGCTCGCTCGATTGTCTGGCGCAGTGCATGACCGGGCATCGTCCAATGGGACTATCGAGTCACCACCCATAGCGCGTAGTCCACTTGGACGATGTTGCTCCAAGGGCTCGGTCCCATAGTCGGCCCTGCTTCACCTCCCAAAACCGGAACGTCGGTCGGGCAGGCATGCCCGCGCATGAGGACGACAATGATAAAAACAACAATCGCCCCCCAACCCCTTAACACGTACGTGCGTCTATCCCTGTTGCTGCTGGCCGGGGGCCTGAGCCAACAGACCAGTGCCTTGACCTTCCAACCCAACGATGACCTGAGCGTCGATTGGGACACCACGGTGAGCTACAGCCTTGCCTGGCGTACCGAAAAGCGTGACCACAAACTCGTGGCCAACGCCGACGGCAACGACGGCGACAACGCCTTCGACCGCGGCGACCTGATTACCGATCGCGTGGGTTTCCTCACCGAGGCCAACCTGCGCTGGAAAGAGAACTACGGCCTGTTCATGCGCGCTTCGGGCTTCTATGACAAGGCCTACGATCAGAGCAACGACAACGACACCGGTACCTCCAACTGCTTCGCCAGTGGCGTGTGCAGCAAACCGAACCAGTTCCCCAAGGACACCGTCGACCAGCACCGCGACGACCTGCGCCTGCTCGATGCCTATGCCTACGGCACCTGGGACATGGCCGGCCACAACCTCAACCTGCGCGTGGGCGACCAGGTGGTGAGCTGGGGTGAAAGCCTGTTCTACCCAGGCGTCTCGGGCGCCCAAAGCCCGGTGGATGCCACCAAGGCGACCACCCCGGGCGTCGAGGTGAAGGAAGTCCTGTTGCCGGTCGGCCAGGTATTCACTCAGTTCAGCCTGACCGACGACCTGGATCTGGAAGCCTACTACCAGTACAAATGGGAAAAGACCGACCTGTTCGGGGTCGGCAGCTACTTCTCCACCACCGACTTCATCGACCGTGGCGGCTACAGCGACGCCACCGGCTTCGTCCACCGCCTGCCGGACGACGAGCCGAGCGACAGCGGCCAGTACGGTGTGGCCCTGCGCTACAGCGCAGCGTCGCTGAACAACACCGAGTTCGGCCTGTACTACGTGCGCTACCACGACAAGACCCCGACCCTGGACTTCCAGAGCGACCTGGGCTTCTACCGTGCGCGCTACTTCGACAACATCGACCTGTACGGCGCAAGCTTCGCCACCGTGCTCGGCGACACCAGCCTTGCCGGTGAAGTGAGCTACCGCGACGGCCAGCCGGTGATGGTCGACAACGGTTTCTCCAGCGCGGTACGCGCCGAGACCTTGCAGGCCCAGGTGTCGGCCATCCACGTATTCGGCCCCAACGCCTTCTCCGACAACACCACCCTGACCGGCGAGCTGGTCTACAACACCGTGCTCAACAACGACAAGTCCGACCCGCTGACCCTGGTCCCGGGCTTCTCCCTGCCGGGCACCGATTCGCTGGTCGGCGATCGCGATGCCTGGGGTTACACGGTGCAAGTCAACTTCGACTACAACGACGTGTTCAGTGGCTGGGACATGTCGGTGCCGATCAACTTCAGCACCGCCGCCCAGCACGACAGCGCCCTGACCGGCTCGATCAACTACGGCCAAGGCGACGACCGCGCCAGCATCGGCACCACCTGGCGCTACCTCGGCAACTTCACCGTCGAGGCTCTCTACAGCGCCTACCTGGGTAATGCCAATAACTCGCCCTGGGCCGACCGCGACAACGTTGCGCTCAACTTCAAATACCGGTTCTGAAGCCCCTGACGGAGGATCATCGACATGTCCAATCTCAAGCATCCCTGGATACGCACCACCCTCGCCGTCGCCCTGCTCGGCAGCAGCCTGGCCCTGCAGGCCAACGTCAGCGGCACCGATGCCGCATCCCTGGGCAAGGACCTGACGCCCATGGGCGCCGAGCGCGCCGGCAACGCCGATGGCAGCATCCCGGCCTGGACCGGCAAATGGCGTGGCGCCCCACCTCAGGTGAAGTTCGCCGGCCCCGGCACGCCCTACCCGGATCCGTATGCCGACGAAAAGCCGCTGTTCGTCATTACCGCGCAGAACATGGACCAGTACGCGGCCAACCTCTCCGACGGCCAGAAGGCGCTGTTCAAGCGTTACCCCGACACCTTCAAGATGCCGGTCTACCCCAGCCACCGGGATTTTCGTGTCGATCCGGACACCGAGGCAGCCATCAGCCGCAACGCCGCGAGCGCCAAGCTCAGCAGCGACGGCAATGACGCCCTGGACGCCTTCGGCGCCTCGCCCTTCCCGGTGCCGAAGAACGGCAACGAGCTGATCCTCAACCACACCATGCAGGCCCGTGCGATCACCGAGGAAGCCAACTACAACCAGGTGGTGGTCTACGCCGACAACAACCGCGTGCTGGAGAAGGTCAACTACAAGATCTACTCGCTGTGGTCCGATCCCAAGCAGAACGCGCAGAGCACCAATGGCGTGTTCACCGACTTCCTGCTGACCACCCTGGAGCCTGTGCGCAAGAAAGGTGAGATCGTCGTCGGTCACGAGTTCATCAACGCCGCCGCCCAGCCCCGCCAGGCCTGGCAGTACACCCCTGGCCAGCGCCGCGTGCGCCGTGCGCCAACCGTGGGCTATGACTCTCCGACCGGTGCCGGTGGTTTCCGCGTGTACGACGAGGACCGCCTGTTCAACGGTGCCACCGACCGTTACGACTGGAAGATCGTCGGCAAGAAAGAGATCTACATCCCCTACAACAACTACAAGATCGACAGCCCGCAAGTCAGCCAGGCCGAGATCATCAATGCCGCCGGTCACATCAACCCTGACCTGATGCGTTACGAGAAGCACCGCGTCTGGGTCCTGCAGGCCACCCTCAAGCCGAGCGCGCGTCACATCTATGCCAAGCGTACCTTCTACATCGACGAGGACAGCTGGGCTGCAACCCTGGCCGACAACTACGATGCCCGTGGCCAGCTGTGGCGCACCAACATGCAGACCTCGGTGTATGCCTACGACATCCAGCGCTTCCATGCGCGCCTGGGCCTGTACCATGACCTGATCGCCGGCTCCTACATGGTCGACCGCCTGCTCGACGGCCAGACCCCGGCCAAGCTCAACGCCAGCAACTTCGGCGCTGACGAGTTCACCCCGGGCAACCTGCGCAAGCTCGGTACCCGCTAAGTTTCACCGCTGCGAAAGCCCCTGGTCGAAAGGCCGGGGGCTTTTTGTTTGTCCTGCGAACCGCCAGCCCCGCAGGCCCTGACCAGGTTATGGCCTGCGGCATTTGCCCTACCGTGCCAGTTGCCGTTGATGCGCGATGGACCAGGCGCCACCAATCGCGACCTCAGGAGGCTGAGTGGAGGTGCCTGGAGGGGCAGGCGCGTAGCGCCCTTCGGCGAGAGCCGAAGTCGCGAGATGGAGGCTGGCGCAGCCAGCCGGAGGCCGCGAAGCCCCGCAAGACAATGAAGAGGGAACCCCGCCACGGGCGGGGCTGATGTGGGAGCCAGCGGTTTTTGCCTACTTTTGCCCAAGAGCAAAAGTAGGTCGCCGTAAAGGCGAAAAGCGCCAGTG
>NZ_JBLUPV010000039.1:0-43999 GCF_048068075.1 Pseudomonas sp. NY15354 | reverse complement strand
CTATAACCCTAAACGCCGACACAGCAGTGCTATGCAGCTGTCTCCAGTAGAGTATGAGAAACGCTATTTCCTGAGCTTGGAGAGTGTCTAGAAAACCAGGGGCGATTCATTTGCTTCGATAGAAAAGTAGCAGTAATGTTAACGCTGTTGCGGGTATTGACCACCATGTGTAGTTCAAGCAGGGAAGGTAAAGTCCCAGGGCGATGACCAAAAAAACGTAGCGTGTTGCATTGAATGTTGAGTAGGGATCCGATGCGATCATAGATTTCTTCCCGTGAGCCTGTTGCCAAGACTTTTGTCTAGGTTGAACTCGTTGAAAAAGTACTGTGCAGCTGTACCGGACAAGTAAGAGGCAATTATCACAAGGACAACTGGAGTGCTTGCCGCTGCCAGCGCAATTGTGACTACCAAACCCACCCCAAACGCCACCGCATTGCCCGATTGGCTATACGCAGACCGCTCAAAAAACTCCCCAATGGAACCGGAAGCCCTGGCATCGGCAACCGCCTGGGGGCCAAACGCCAATGCGGCACCCACGGCGTTACCACCCACGATCTTCCCGAACCCTTGCTTGCCATACATCTTCGGGTCGAGCCCTAAACGGCTGTTGAGCATGCGTTGGGAGCCGTAGGCCGGCACGTGGAGATGGTTACCCACCTGCAAGGGGCCGAAGTTGTAATAGGCGGCGGCCTGCATCGCGGGAATTTGGAACTTGAGGTTGCCGCCGACATTGACGAGCTTGATTCGTCGCTGGAAGGTCTTGCGTGCCGATCGGCTGCCGCTTCGGCCTCGGGTCGCGGCCCAGGCTTTGAGGTCCTTTTTCAGCGGTTCGGGCAGGGCCAGCAGGTCGATCAGGCGTTTGCTCTTGGCGCTTGCGTAGATCAGATTGGCAACCGTGCCAAGGGTGCTGGGCAGGCTGGTGGGCGAAAACCAATGCGGGCCGATTTTCGGAATCGCTTCGGCGCGTTCGCGCAGGGCCTCCAGTGCTTGCGCGGACGCCTGGCCGGTGCGCTCGAGTGTGACGAACAGCTGCAACAGCAAGGCCAATGCCTCGAGACGCTCCTGCTCGGACAGGCCGTTGTCAGGCAGGGCCAATTCATTGGCGAGGAACAGTGCTGCGCTGTAGTCGTCGGTGTCGTATTCCCCTTCGACCTCGATCAACGAGGGAAAGGCGCGCGCCGCCACGGTCTCAGGCCAAGGCTGCTCGCCGTTGTCGAGCAAGCCCTCTGGATGGCGGCCCCAAGGGTTGGTGCGGGTGCAGAGGGGGTACCGGTCATTCATGCGCGGTTACCCCTGATCTATCGGAGGTTGAGAATGACTTCATACAAGCCTACGCGTTTACCTGAGCCTGGAAGTTCCATGAAGTGAAACTTGAGTGGGCGGGATTGATTCTGCGTAGGGAAGTAAAAAGATCCGAGTGATTGGCTGTCAATACAGGGCGGGAGGAATTGCTTTTATAGTTTTTTAGTGCGTATTTCGAAATGAGTGAAGTTGCTGTACTTGTTGTGGGAGGTTTCTGTTTTTATTTTCTGGGGAGGTTGTTTGTCGGCTGTTGATTGACTGTTTATCGAATAAATGGCTGGCCGTCGCATCCAGGCGTCACTGCGAAACGGCGTAAAAAACGCCCACCGATATTTCGGTGAGCGTTTTTTAGGGGCACCTAGGTATCAGTCCCAGGCAGGCGCCAGGCCGTCAGGGCTGACCTCGCGGCCGTTGCGCTCAAGGGTGGCGATGCGCGCCATGTCCTCGTCGTCCAGGCGCAGGTCGCGGGCAAGCAGGTTGCTGGCCAGGTTCTCGGGCTTGGTGGAGGAGGGGATGACCGCATAGCCCAGCTGCATCGCCCAGGCCAGTGCGACCTGCGCGACGGTCGCCTTGTGCTTGGCGGCGATCTCGGCCAGCACTGGGTCCTTGAGCACCTTGCCGTAGGCCAGGGTCATGTAGGACGTGACGGTGATGCCTTGCGCCTTGAGGAACGCCGCGAGCTGGGTGTTCTGCAGGTACGGGCTGAGTTCGATCTGGTTGGTGGCGATCTCGCCCTTGCCGACCACGTCGATGGCCTGGCGGGTCAGCTCGATGTTGAAGTTGGAGACGCCGATCTGACGTGTCAGGCCTTGCTTCTTGGCCTCGGCCAGGGCGGTCATGTACTCGGTGAGCTCAACGCCATTGCCCGGGGCTGGCCAGTGGATCAGCAGCAGGTCGACGTGATCGGTACGCAGCTTCGCCAGGCTCTCGCGCAGGCTCGGGATCAGCTTGTCGGCGGCATAGTTATCGACCCAGATCTTGGTGGTGATGAACAGCTCGTCACGCGGTACGCCGCTCTCGAAGATCGCTTGGCCCACGTCGGCTTCGTTGCCATAGATCTGCGCGGTGTCGATGACGCGATAGCCCAGTTCGAGGGCGGACTTGACCGAGTCGATGACGGCTTGGCCGGTGAGGCGGAACGTGCCGAGGCCGAAAGAGGGAATGCTCATTGATCTGCTCCTGGTGAGTGTGGCGAGGATCGAATCCAAGAACAGTGTGGCTCGGAATCGATCAAGTGAGACCAGTGTGGGGATTTGCCATGGATTGATTAAGACGCTGGTGGGCCAAGGTCATTTGACTTCATGTCATGAATGGCGCGTGGAGCGTGCATGGGGTAGAGGCAATGAAAGCCTCGGATGGAATGGAAACGAGACGGCCCGCCAAAGGCGGGCCGGTCGGTACAGCGTGTGACGATCAGCGGCGGCGGAACAGCGGCAGCGGCTCGTCGGTGGCGCCTTGGTAGGTCACCGAGAAGTCCTTCAGGCTCTGCAGCGCGTCTTCCGGGTCCTTGTCGGCGCGGATGGCGAAGGCGTCGAAGCCGCAGCGGGCCATGTAGAACAGCTGGTCGCGCAGCACGTCGCCAATGGCGCGCAACTCGCCCTTGAACTTGTAGCGGTCACGCAGCAGGCGCGCGTTGGAGTAGTTGCGCCCGTCGGTGAAGGCCGGGAAGTTCAAGGCGATGACCTGGAAGTGCTGCACGTCTTCGCCGATCTCTTCGGCTTCCTCGTCGCTGTCCAGCCACACGCCCAGGCCGCCGTCGCGGGCCTTGAGGGCATGGGCGTGGTCACGCCACATCTGCAGCGGGACGATGTAGTCGTCGCAGTTGGTCAGCTCGTCGAACGAGGTGTCCTTGGGCAGCAGATGCCAGGTTTCGTCGACCAGTTGGTTGTTTTTAATGATTCGCTGCATAGACGCGTTCCTTGAAGGGGTCGATGCCAATACGCTGGTAGGTGTCGATGAAGCGCTCGTCTTCGGTGCGTTGTTCCACGTACACGTCGATCAGCTTCTCGATCACATCGGCCATTTCGTCCTGGGCGAAGGAAGGACCGAGGATCTTGCCCAGGCTCGCATCGCGCGCGGCGTTGCCACCCAAGGAGACCTGGTAGAACTCTTCGCCTTTCTTGTCCACGCCGAGGATGCCGATGTGGCCAACGTGGTGGTGACCGCAGGCGTTCATGCAGCCGGAGATGTTCAGGTCGAGCTCGCCGATGTCGAACAGGTAGTCCAGGTCGTCGAAGCGGCGCTGGATGGATTCGGCGATCGGGATCGACTTGGCGTTGGCCAGCGAGCAGTAGTCGCCACCCGGGCAGCAGATGATGTCGGTCAGCAGGCCGACGTTCGGCGTGGCGAAGCCCTGTTCGCGCAGTTCCAGCCAGAGGGCGTGCAGCTGGCGCTGCTCGACGTCGGCCAGAATGATGTTCTGCTCGTGGGAGGTGCGCAGGAAGCCGAAGCTGTAACGCTCGGCGAGGTCCGCCACGGCGTCGAGCTGCTTGTCGCTGATGTCGCCGGGGGCAACGCCGGTGGGCTTGAGCGACAGGGTGACGGCGACGTAACCGGGCTTCTTGTGGGCGCGGGTATTGCGCGAGCGCCAGCGGGCGAAGCCAGGATAGTCCTGATCCAGCGGAGCGTAGTCGACGTTGTCCAGGGCCAGGTAGGCCGGGTCGACGAAGTGGCGCGAGACGCGCTGCAGCTCGGCTTCGGTCAGGGTGGTCGGACCGCCGCGCAGGTGGGCCATCTCGGCCTCGACCTTCTCGGCGAACACTTCCGGGGTCAGCGCCTTGACCAGGATCTTGATGCGCGCTTTGTACTTGTTGTCACGGCGGCCGTAACGGTTGTACACGCGCAGGATGGCATCCAGGTAGCTGATCAGGTCCTGCCACGGCAGGAACTCGTTGATGAACGAACCGACCACCGGAGTACGGCCCAGGCCGCCGCCGACCAGCACACGGAAGCCCAGCTCACCGGCCTCGTTGTACACCGGCTCCAGGCCGATATCGTGCACTTCGATGGCGGCGCGGTCTTCCTTCGAGCCGTTGATGGCGATCTTGAACTTACGCGGCAGGTAGGCGAATTCCGGGTGGAAGGTGGTCCACTGACGGACGATTTCGCACCACGGGCGTGGGTCGATCACTTCATCGGCGGCAACGCCGGCGAACTGGTCGGTGGTGGTGTTGCGCAGGCAGTTGCCGCTGGTCTGGATCGCGTGCATCTGCACGGTGGCCAGCTCAGCCAGGATGTCCGGGATGTCCTCAAGCGCCGGCCAGTTGTACTGCACGTTCTGGCGGGTACTGATGTGGGCATAGCCCTTGTCGTAGTCACGGGCGATCTTCGCCAGTACGCGGACCTGGCCTGCATTCAGCTGGCCATAGGGCACGGCGACACGCAGCATGGGCGCAAAACGTTGGATATACAGGCCGTTCTGCAGACGCAGAGGGCGGAATTCTTCTTCGCTCAGCTCACCGGCCAGGTAGCGGCGGGTCTGATCCCGGAACTGCTTGACGCGGTCCTCGATGATCCGCTGGTCGTACTCGTCGTATACGTACATATAAGTCCTGTCTCAGGCTGCAGGCAGCTATTCGCGCGCACGGCCGCGCACTCCGCTTCGGAGCCGGAGCACGATATCAGGTTGTGTTTATGCGCTAAAGTGATGTTTTTGCATATGAAAAGAACCAATCGAACTAAGTGAGACCCACTGGCATTTGCTCGCCTGCAGGCCCCGTCCGTTTATACTCGCGCGTTTGTTTTGCAACGGATGTAACCGCATGCTCAAGGCCTTGTGCCAGGGCCTGTGCCTGAGCCTGCTCCTGGCAGCAGGGAGCGCACAGGCCGCCTCCGTGGTGTTCCTCAACCCAGGCTTTTCCAGCGAAGCCTTCTGGGTCGGCTATTCGCGTTTCATGCAGGCGGCCGCCCATGAGCTAGGCATGGACCTGCGCATCCAATACAGCGAGCGGCGCACGGACCTGGCTTTGGCCCAGGCCCGCGCGGTGCTGGCCGGGCCGCAGCGGCCGGATTACCTGGTGCTGGTCAACGAGCAGTACCTGGCGCCGGAAATCATCCGCCTGGCGCGGGGCCTTGGGGTCAAGCTGTTCCTGGTCAACAACGGCTTGACCGAAACCCAGGCGCGCAGCATCCAGGCCCAGCCGGACCGCTATGCGCAGGTGCTGGGTACCCTGACTGCCAACGACGAACAGGCCGGCTACCAGATGCTGCGCCAGATGGTCGCCACGTTGCCGCCGGGATCGGGGCCGGTGGACCTAGTGGCGTTCGCCGGGGTCAAGACCACTCCCGCCTCCCAACTGCGTGAACAGGGCATGCGCCGGGCCTTGGCGGACTTCCCCCAAGTGCGCCTGCGGCAGGTGGTCTATGGTGGCTGGAGCCGCGAGCGCGCCTACGAACAGGCGCAATTGCTCGCCGAGCGTTATCCGGCTACGCAGTTGGTCTGGTCGGCCAACGACGAAATGGCCTTCGGCGCCATGCAGGCCTTCGAAGAGAAGGGGCGCACACCTGGGCGTGACGTGATCTTCGGTGCCGTCAACAGCTCTCCCGAAGCGCTGCGCGCACGTATCGACGGGCGCTTGAGTGTGCTGATGGGTGGGCATTTCACCCTGGGCGGCTGGGCCATGGTGCTATTGCACGACGATGCCTCGGGGCTGGCGATCAACCGTGACGGCCAGCAGGCGCACACGGTGCCGGTATTGCAACCGTTCGACCAGGCCAAGGCTCGGCGCTGGCTCAAGTTGCTGGAGAGCTGCGATGACATGGGCGTGGATTTTCTGCGCTACAGCGCCGAAGGCCGACCGGCAGATTTTCGTTATCCGTTCCTGACCAAGCCGGTCGACTATTGAAAGACCTTGCTTGAGAGAAGGCCATTGCTGGGCTTAACTGCTGGTTGAAGTGCATTCCCATAACCACTACAAGAGGCAATGCAATGGGAAACTCGACCAAGTTGCGCAAAGCTGACAGCAGTGTCGACGCCTGGGCGATCCTCTGCCTGATCATCCTCGTCGTCGTGGCTGCCGTGTATTGGGTCAGCCACCAGTAACGCCAGTCTTCAGACCTTGAGTGAAACCAGAACCGCCCGCGGAAGGGACATCCGCGGGCGGCTTGCGTTCTAGCGGGCGGTCAGGTGCATGGCCAGTTGCACGAGGCCGATCAGCGCCAGGATGAACACCAGGGTGAACAAGGTGCCCAGTGCGATGAAGTGGCTGGCCTTGCCATGGGTGAAGTCGCGCGCGCGGTTCTTGCCGCTCTGCACGCCAAAGGCGGCGGCGAGGATGCTCTGAAGCATCTGCCAGAAGGTGGGTGGTTTGCCGGGGTCGTTGTCATCCATGAAGGGCTCCTGGAAACAGAGACAATCACACAACAGTGTAGGCAGGCCTACGGGCGCTGCGTAGGTCTATTCGCGGGTAAACCCGCTCCCACAAGGATCACTGCTAACCCTGTGGAGCGGGTTTACTCACGAAAGGGCCGCAAGCGGCCGTCTTGCAGATCAGCCCTCGTAACCGAGGTTCGGGGCCAGCCAGCGCTCGCTCACGCTGATGTCCTGGCCCTTGCGCGCGCTGTAGCGCTCGATCTGGTCCTTGTCCACCTTGCCCACGGCGAAATACTGCGCCTGCGGGTGAGCGAAGTACCAACCGCTGACCGCCGCCGCCGGGAACATGGCGAAGTGCTCGGTAAGGAACACTCCGCTCGGGCCGGTCTCGCCGATGGCTGTGCCATCGAGCAGGCGGAACAGCGTGGCTTTCTCGGTGTGGTCCGGGCAGGCCGGATAACCCGGGGCAGGGCGGATACCGCTGTACTGCTCCTTGATCAGCGCTTCGTTGTCCAGGTGTTCGTCCTTGGCATAACCCCAGTACTGCTTGCGCACCTGCTCGTGCAGCCACTCGGCACAGGCTTCGGCCAGGCGGTCGGCCAGGGCCTTGACCATGATCGAGTTGTAGTCGTCGCCGTTGTCCTGATAGGCCTTGGCCACTTCCTCGGCACCGATGCCAGCGGTGGTGATGAAACCACCGACGTAATCGGTCAGGCCGCTGTCCTTGGGCGCGACGAAGTCGGCCAGGGAGAAGTTCGGCTTGCCATCAGGCTTGATGGTCTGCTGGCGCAGGTGGTGCAGGGTGGCGAGCTTCTCGCCGTTGTTGCCGTACACCTCGATGTCGTCGTGCTCGACCTGGTTGGCTGGCCAGAAGCCGAAGACCGCGCGGGCGCTGATGAGCTTTTCGTCGATCAGCTTGTCGAGCATCTCGCGGGCATCGTTGTACAGCGCGGTAGCCGCCTCGCCGACCACTTCGTCGGTGAGGATGCGTGGGAACTTGCCGGCCAGGTCCCAGGAAATGAAGAACGGTGTCCAGTCGATGTATTCGGCCAGCACGCGCAGGTCGATGTCCTCGAGCACCTTGACGCCGGTGAAGGAGGGCGCTGCCGGGGTGTAGCCGGCCCAGTCGTACTTCGGTTTGGCGGCGATGGCCTGGTCATAGCCCAGGCGCTCGGTACGGGCGCTGCGATTGGCGGTGCGCTCGCGGACTTCCACGTACTCCTGGCGCGTCTTCTCGACGAAGCCCGGCTTGAGCTCCTTGGACAGCAACTGGGTGGCCACGCCCACCGCACGCGAAGCGTCGGTGACATAGACCACCGCGTCGTTGGAGTACTTGGGCTCGATCTTGACCGCCGTGTGCGCCTTGGAGGTGGTGGCGCCGCCGATCATCAGCGGCAGCTCAAAGCCCTGGCGCTGCATTTCGCGGGCGACGTGGACCATCTCGTCCAGCGATGGGGTGATCAGGCCAGAGAGGCCGATGATGTCGCACTTCTGTTCGCGGGCGGTCTGCAGGATCTTCTCCGCAGGCACCATCACGCCCAGGTCGACGATGTCATAGCCATTGCACCCGAGCACCACGCCGACGATGTTCTTGCCGATGTCGTGCACGTCGCCCTTGACCGTGGCCATGAGGATCTTGCCCTTGGCCTCGGGCGTGTCGCCCTTTTCGGCTTCGATGAACGGGATCAGGTGGGCTACGGCCTGCTTCATCACCCGAGCGGACTTGACCACCTGGGGCAGGAACATCTTGCCGGCGCCGAACAGGTCGCCGACCACGTTCATGCCGCTCATCAGTGGCCCCTCGATGACCTCGATCGGGCGCGCGCACTGCTGGCGGCACTCCTCGGTGTCCTCGACGATGAAGGCGGTGATGCCCTTGACCAGCGCGTGCTCCAGGCGTTTTTCCACTGGCAGCGAGCGCCACTCTTCGTTTTCCACTTCCTTGGCCGCGCCGCCGCCCTTGTAGTCGTCGGCAATGGCCAGCAGGGCATCGGTGCCGTGCGGGGTGCGGTTGAGCACCACGTCCTCGACCTTCTCGCGCAGCGCAGCGGGGATCTCATCATAGATCTCCAGCTGGCCGGCGTTGACGATGCCCATGGTCAGGCCGTTCTTGATGGCGTGATAGAGGAATACCGAGTGGATCGCCTCGCGCACCGGGTTGTTGCCGCGGAAGGAGAACGACACGTTGGACACACCGCCCGAGCTCAGCGCGTAGGGCAGGTGGTCGCGGATGTAGGCGCAGGCTTCGATGAAGTCCACGGCGTAGTTGTTGTGTTCCTCGATGCCGGTGGCCACGGCGAAGATGTTCGGGTCGAAGATGATGTCTTCCGGCGGGAAGCCCACGTCATTGACCAGGATGTCGTAGCTGCGCTGGCAGATTTCTTTTTTGCGCGCGGCGGTGTCGGCCTGGCCGACTTCGTCGAAGGCCATCACCACCACGGCGGCGCCGTAGCGTTTGCACAGGCGGGCATGGTGTTTGAACTGCTCGACGCCTTCCTTCATGGAGATCGAGTTGACGATGCCCTTGCCCTGGATGCACTTCAGGCCCGCTTCGATCACTTCCCATTTGGAGGAGTCGATCATGATCGGTACGCGAGAAATGTCAGGCTCGCCCGCGATCAGGTTGAGGAAACGGACCATGGCAGCCTGCGAATCGAGCATGCCTTCGTCCATGTTGATGTCGATCACTTGGGCGCCGGCCTCGACCTGCTGCAGGGCGACTTCGAGCGCTTCGGTGTAGTTCTCCTCGCGGATCAGGCGGGCGAACTTGGCGGAGCCTGTGATATTGGTGCGCTCGCCGACGTTCACGAACAGCGACTGGCGATCGATGGTGAACGGCTCCAGGCCCGACAGGCGGCAGGCCTTGGGGATGTCCGGAATTTCGCGCGGCTTGTACTTGGCCACGGCCTCGGCAATGGCCTGGATGTGCGGCGGGGTGGTGCCGCAGCAACCGCCAATGATGTTGAGGAACCCGCTGGCGGCGAACTCTTCGACCACGGCGGCCATTTCAGCCGGGGTTTCGTCGTACTCGCCGAAAGCGTTGGGCAGGCCGGCGTTGGGGTGGGCCGAGACGTGGGTGTCGGCCTTGGTCGCCAGCTCTTCGAGGTACGGGCGCAGGTCCTTGGCGCCCAGGGCGCAGTTCAGGCCCACGGAGATCGGCTTGGCGTGGCGCACCGAGTTCCAGAATGCCTCGGTGGTCTGCCCCGACAGGGTGCGGCCGGAGGCGTCGGTGATGGTGCCGGAGATCATGATCGGCAGCTCGACGCCGTCTTCCTCGAACACCTGTTGAACGGCGAAGATCGCCGCCTTGGCGTTGAGGGTGTCGAAGATGGTCTCGATCAGCAGCAGGTCGGCGCCGCCTTCGATCAGGCCGCGGGTGGCCTCGGTGTAGTTCTCGACCAGCTCATCGAAGGTGACGTTGCGATAGCCTGGGTCGTTGACGTCCGGGGAGATCGAGCAGGTGCGGCTGGTAGGGCCGAGCACGCCGGCGACGAAGCGTGGCTTGTCCGGAGTTTCCAGCGTCTTGGCGTCGGCCACCTGACGGGCGATGCGCGCGCCTTCGACGTTGAGTTCGTACACCAGCGCTTCCATGCCGTAGTCGGCCTGGGAAATTTGCGTGGCGTTGAAGGTGTTGGTCTCGAGGATGTCGGCGCCGGCGTCGAGGTAGGCTTTCTCGATCGAGGCGATGACATCGGGGCGGGTGAGCAACAGCAAATCGTTGTTGCCCTTGACGTCGCTTGGCCAATCGGCGAAGCGCGTGCCACGATAGTCGTGTTCCTCGAGGCGGTAGCTTTGGATCATAGTACCCATGCCGCCGTCGAGGATCAGTATGCGCTCCTTGAGTGCTTGCTGGAGTGCTTGGAAACGAGCGCTGCGGTCGGACATAGGAACTACCTGGTCGGGCGAATTTCAGAAGGTGCTGAATAATAACAAAGCTGCACGGATTTTAGACGTGTCGGCCATTTGCATGAATTTCGTTCATGTTGACGGCGCACCAAAGCACCCAAGGACCGGTCAGGCAAATCGTGATGGCTTTCAGGAATCAGGACATTCGGCACATGGTGCATCGTTTACTTGCTGGCGCCTTCGCCCTGCTCATCAGCGGCGTGGCGTTCGGGCAAGCCCCCCAATCGAGCCCGGCGATTTCGTACACCCGGGACATTCAACCGATCTTCACCGAGAAGTGCGTGGCCTGCCACGCCTGTAACGACGCGGCCTGCCAGCTCAAGCTGGAAAGCCCCGAAGGCGCGGTGCGCGGTGCCTCCAAGACCCCGGTGTACCAGGGCGAACGCAGCAAGGCGGTGCCCACCACGCGGTTGTTCTACGACGCCCACGACGAACAGGCCTGGCGCAAGATGGGCTTCTACTCGGTGCTGGACAACCAGGGCAGCCAGGCCGCGCTGATGGCGCGCATGCTCGAGCTGGGCCACAAGACCCCGCTGACGCCCAACGCCAAGTTGCCGGAAGAGATCGTGCTGGGGCTCAACCGCAACAACATGTGCCCTTTGCCTCACGAATTCGACGCCTACGCCGGTGCCCACCCGAAGGAGGGCATGCCCCTGGCCGTCACTGGCCTCACCGATGCCGAATACCAGACCCTGCAGCGCTGGCTGGCTGCCGGTGCGCCGGTCGAATACCAGCCGATCCAGCCCAGCGCCGCCGAGGCCCGGCAGATCACCGAATGGGAAGAGCTGCTCAACCGTCCGGGTTCCACCGAAGCGCTGGTGGGCCGCTGGCTGTATGAGCATCTGTTCCTGGCACACATCTATTTCACCGGGGGCGAGCCGGGGCACTTCTTCCAGTGGGTCCGTTCGCGCACCCCAAGCGGCAGGCCAGTCGACATCATCGCCACCCGCAGACCCAACGATCCGCCCGGTACCGACTTCTACTACCGGCTGATTCCGGTGCAGGGCGTGATCGTGCACAAGACCCACATCACCTACCCGATGGGGCCGCAGAAGCTCAAGCGCGTCAAGCAGCTGTTCTACAGCGGTGACTGGCATGCCTCCTCGCTGCCCGGTTACGGGCCGCGTCACCGCTCCAATCCATTCGAGACCTTCGAAGCGATTCCGGCGGTAGCGCGCTATCAGTTCATGCTCGACAACGCCGAATACTTCGTGCGCACCTTCATCCGCGGCCCGGTGTGCCGTGGGCAGATCGCCACCGATGTGATCCGCGACAACTTCTGGGCGTTGTTCCAAGAGCCGGCCCATGACCGCTACATTACCGATGCCGAGTACCGCGGCAAGGCGACGCCGCTGCTGGCGATGCCGGGTCAGATCGACGACGTAGGCAGTGTGCTGAGCCTATGGCATGCCTACCGCGACAAGCGCAACGAATACGAGAAGCTGCGCCGCGAAGCCTACGCCGAGATGCCTGCGCCGAGCTGGTCGACCCTGTGGGCGGGCAACGACAATGCGCTGCTGACCATCTTCCGCCACTTCGACAGCGCGTCGGTGAGCAAGGGCCTGATCGGCGACGTGCCGCTGACCACCTGGCTGTTCGACTACCCGCTGTTCGAGCGTACCTACTACCAGTTGGCGGTGAACTTCGATGTATTCGGCAACGTCTCGCACCAATTGCAGACCCGTCTGTACTTCGACCTGATTCGCAATGGCGCCGAGATCAACTTCCTGCGCCTGATGCCGGCCGACCAGCGTGGGGCGATCCTGAGCGACTGGTACCAGAACAGCGGCAAGGTGAAGATGTGGCTCGACTACGAAGACATCGACACCAGCACGGCGAGCGCGCTGAAGCTGGACAAGCACAACCCCAAGCGTGATTTCGGCCTCAAGTTGCTGCAACGCACCGGCAGCCTCAACGCAGCGCCCGATCCGATCAACCGCTGCACAGGGGCCCATTGCTCGCGGCCGCAGATGAGCACGGAGTTCCAGGATGCCGAGCAGAGCCTCAGCCGTCTGGTCTCGCGGCCGGCTGCCGGGCTCAAGGTGATCAACCAGTTGCCCGAGGCGACCATGCTGCGCATCGAAGGGCAGGGTGGTCAGCGCCAGGTCTACAGCCTGTTGCACAACCGCGCCCACAGCAACGTTGCCTTCCTGCTCGGCGAGGCCTACCGCTACCAGCCGGGCCTGGACACCCTGACTCTGTACCCGGGCGTGCTCAGCAGCTACCCGAACTTCATCTTCAACATCCCGACCAAGGATGTGCCGGAGTTCGTCGAAGACATGGAAGCTGCCCGCGACGATGCGGCCAAGTTCGAACGGATCGTCATGCGTTGGGGGGTGCGTCGCAGTCACCCTGAGTTCTGGCGCTACTTCCATGACCTGAACACCTTCATCAAGGAGACCGAGCCGGTGGAAGCGGGTGTGCTGGACATGAACCGCTACGAGAACCTTTGATCGGTCGAGCTGACCTTTCCGGGCACGTTGCGGTCGGACTTGCCGGGTGGTCCTGATCGATTGCAGCGGCTGCAGTGCAGCCCTTCGCGGGTAAACCCCCTCCCAGAGGGCCAGCGCAGGTCTTGAGGGGGCGGGTTTGCCGGCGAACGAGCGCACAGCGCTCGACGCTGCGCGTGGTCGGGGCCTCAATGCACCGAAAACCGCAGGAACCGGCATGCTGTATTCGCTTCAGGCTCTCCGGGCATTCGCCGCCTGGGTGGTGGTCTGCCACCACTTCATGCAGATCTTCTTCGACTTCCACGCCACCGGCCCCATCGGCAGACTGCTCGCCGAACGGGGCGCGGTGGGGGTGGATATCTTCTTCGTCATCAGTGGGCTGGTGATCTACCTCTCGACCCGCGACAAGCCCATCGCGCCCGGGCAGTTTTTGCTCAACCGGGTGCTGCGCATCGTCCCGGCCTATTGGTTCTACACATTGCTGATGGCCTTGCTGTTGTTGGTGGCCAGTCGCTGGATGCCGCATCAGGTCTTCGATTGGCAGCACCTGCTGCTGTCGCTGCTGTTCATCCCGGCGGAAAACCCAGGTGGCTACGGCTTGTATCCAACGCTCAACGTCGGCTGGACGCTGAACTTCGAGATGTTCTTCTACCTGTTGTTCGGGTTGGCTTTTTTGGTGCGCCGACGTCATCACCTGCTGCTGGTGACCGGGGCTTTGCTGCTGGTCAGCGAAGTGCTTGGACGCATGGGTGTGCTCAGCCGCTTCTACAGCAATGGCATCATCTACGAGTTCCTGCTGGGCATTGGCATCGGCGTGCTGTACCGCCGTGGGCTGGTGAGGGAAGGGCTGTGGTTGCCACTGGCGGTGCTGGGCGTGGCGGGGTACGCCCTTTACCAGTTCGATGCATCCGTGCGCCTGCTGCACTGGGGTGTGCCGAGTGCGTTGGTGGTGTTGGCGTTCGTCGCACTGGAGCCGTACTTTCATGGCAACCGGGTGCTCAAGGCGTTGGGCGACTGCTCCTACTCGGTGTACCTGATCCACGTGCTGGTGCTCTACGGCGGCTGGTTCGCCAGTCAGCGCCTTGGGCTGAACCCCTATGGGGTGTTCGCCGTCTGCGTGCTGTCCATTGGACTAATGTCGTGGCTGAGTTTCCACTGGCTGGAGCGCGGCCTGTACCGGCGCATGCAGGCCTGGTTGCGTGAAGACAGGGAGCCAGGCCAGGTGTTGGCGCTTTCCCGAGTCAAATACTAGGACTTTGTTCGAAGGCCAGGTTGGCGTACACTTGCCGACAAGTCTGTGAGGAACTTCCATGAGCGCTATAACCATTACCGACGCCGCCCATGATTACCTGGCCGATCTGCTGTCCAAGCAGAACACCCCGGGCATCGGCATCCGCATTTTCATCACCCAGCCGGGCACCCAGTACGCCGAAACCTGCATTGCCTACTGCAAGCCAGGCGAAGAGAAGCCTGACGACACGGCCGTGGGCCTGAAGAGCTTCACCGCGTACATCGATGCGGTCAGCGAGCCGTTCCTCGAGGACGCGCTGGTCGACTACGCCACCGACCGCATGGGTGGCCAGCTCACCATCAAGGCCCCGAACGCCAAGGTGCCGATGGTCAACGAGGACAGCCCGCTCAACGAGCGCATCAACTATTACCTGCAGACCGAGATCAACCCGGGTCTGGCCAGCCACGGCGGCGCCGTGAGCCTGGTGGATGTGGTCGACGACGGCATCGCAGTGCTGCAGTTCGGCGGCGGTTGCCAAGGCTGTGGCCAGGCCGACGTCACCCTCAAGGACGGCATCGAGCGCACCCTGCTCGAGCGTATCCCGGAGCTCAAGGGCGTGCGTGACGTGACCGACCACAGCAACAAGGAAAACGCCTACTACTGATCAGCGCCGCCTGGCGTTGTTTCATCCGGCGTTCTCTTTGCAAGATGTTGCGCTTAGCAACAAAGTGTTACGGAATCAAGCCCTGCGACAACAGGCCGCAGCCCGGATTTCAAGGGCTGCAGGCCGATCCCTCCTTCGTCGGGTAGATGCCCTTGGGGTGTCATGCCAGAATGCCCCGGTTTTTCGTCGGCCCATCCCAGGGGCCGGCACCTTCCCTATAAAGGATGGTTCCATGACTGATCTACTGACCCGGCGTGCTGTCGTCGCCGGGATGGGCGTTCTGGGGCTTGGCCTGCTGGCCGGTTGCAACCCGGCCCGGGGGCTCGAGTTCAAGTACGGCAAGAACATGAGCAACGAAATCCTCGGGCGCAAGTTCCGCCTTAAGGACACCCAAGGCAACGAGCGCACCCTGTCGAGCTTCTACGGCTCGATGCCGATGATCTTCTTCGGTTTCACCCAGTGCCCGGCTGTCTGCCCGACCGCCATGGCGCGCGCGGCGCAAATCAGAAAGCTGCTCAGGGGGCGCGACCGGGACTTGTTCCAGGTGGTGCTCATCACCCTGGATCCGGAGCGCGACACCCCCGAAGTGCTCGATGCCTACGTCAAGGCTTTCGACCCGTCGTTCACCGCCCTGACCGGCACCCCCGAGGAAATCGCCGAGGTGGCCAGGGAATTCAAGGTGTTCTACGAGAAGGTCCCCGCCGGCGACACCTACACGGTTTCTCACTCGTCCACCAGCTACGTCTATGACACGCGTGGCACCCTGCGCCTGAGCCTTGGCCATTCCCTGACCGCCAAGGAATGCGCCGAGGACCTGGTCACCCTGATGGAGATTTGCTAATGGCTGTTTCACTGCAACCTGCCAAACGTGCACTGGCCGCCCTGGCCATGATGGGGCTGGCCCTGCCGGCGTTGGCCCAGACCACCGTGAGCGATGCCTGGGTTCGCGCCAGCGTGCCGCATCAGCAGTCCACCGGCGCTTTCATGACCCTGACCGCCGACAGCGACAGCAAGCTGCTCAGCGTGGCCTCGCCGGTCGCCAAGACCGTGCAGATCCACCAGATGAGCATGAAGGGCGACGTGATGAGCATGGGTGAAGTCAAAGCCGTCGAGCTGCCTGCCGGTAAGGCGGTGACCCTCGACCCCAACGGCTACCACGTGATGCTCATGGGCCTGACCCAGCAGGTCAAGGAAGGCGAGCAGGTGCCGCTGACCCTGACCATCGAAGATGCCAAGGGGACAAAGCAAACCCTGGAAGTCCAGGCACCGGTTCGCCCGCTGGGTGCTGAAGCCGGGCATGATCACGCGCACATGCACTGATCTGCGGTAGGGGCTGTCGCACAGCCCATTGCGACACAAGGCCGCTCCCATGCTGTGGGCGCGGCCTTGCTACATAAAAGGGGCGCTAAAGCGCCCCGATCGTCATTACGGATACTGCTCAGCTACGAAACCTGGGCAACGGTCGCTCGATGGTCAGCGAGGTCAAGGTCTTGCGTACCTGGGCGTCTTCGGCCTCCAGAGCCTTGAGGCTGGCGCGGATCTTGCCAGCCGCGGGCACATCGCCCTGCCGGTCGATCCAGTCGGCAATCTCCTTGCAGGCACTGCTCAGACAGGCTTGGCGCTGGTTCATCAGCGTCAGGAGGGTGGTGAGCTCTCTATCGGACATGGCAGGATCCTCCGTTCAGCCCTCTCAGTGTAGCAGGGGGTGGGGTTCCTGCCTGACGTGGGGGCTGGGTACCCACTGCGCATCAGCACCCTCACGTATCGCGCGATGCACAACTACTGCTTATCCATTGAATGGCATATACACACGGCTTGGGTAAGACGGTCTTCATCCTCTCTATATTGGTCTTGGTCGGAGTGCAAGGCGTCTGTCGGAGTTGGTATAGAGCAGGCTGTTTACAATATTTTGTGTGCGTGGGAAGTTTCATACAAGTTTGGCTTCATGATATTTCCTGTTACAGGTTCGTTGTGATCTCATGTTGTTTTCATGGGTTTATCAAACTACGGTTTATTTGCCCGGTCATTGCTGGGAAAATAAAAATCATCAAGTGCTAGAGAGGATGTTTGACATGAAATCAGCAATTCATATGTTCAAAGTCGATATCGTTGGTGTAATTGGCAATGGCGTCTGCATGTGGTGAATGCAGCAGAGGCGATCATTGATCGCCTCTCTTTTTCTTCAACGGAGGGAGCTCTGGTCATGGAGGATTTCGGTTATCACACGATCTGGGACATCACGGGTGCCAATTCCGCTGTGTTGCGTGACGAACAGGCGTTGCATCGGTTCTTTCATGCCGTGTTGTTATCGTCAGGCTTTACGGTAATAGACGATCTGGTACACAAATTCGTGTTGGGTGGAGAAGGCGTGACGGGGTTGTTCCTGCTTTCCGAATCTCATCTTTCTTACCATACCTATCCCGAGAACAGTTACATCAGTATCGATGTCTACACCTGTGGTAAGAGCAATGCGTCAATCAATAGTGGTATCAGACGATTCTTTGGCGATCACGTCAATGTCAACTGTCGGACGCTACGGCGCGGGAGTGGTTTAGCGATAGATAAGGAGTGCTGTGATGAGGCTTGTCGATAATGGATTTATCAAGTTTGATTACCAGTTTCCGCTTTATAATTTTTTCTTTCCTTCGCAGGCGTTGAACACTTATTCGCCGTCCCGTCGGCAGTTGGCGACGCTGCTCCAGGGTGCCAATGATCATGCGCGTTCGCGGGCGTTGTACTTCCATATCCCATTCTGCGAGTCGATCTGCACTTTTTGCCCCTTTACCCGTGGCTTGTACAAAGACAGCCAAGCCATCGATCGCTATACCCAGGCGCTTTTACGTGAGCTCGAGTACAAGGCTGAGCTTATGGATTTGCGTGCGATTCCTGTGCGTGCGGTCTTCTTTGGTGGGGGGACGCCGTCGTTACTTTCACCGCGCAATATTTACGAGATCGGAGAGGCGTTGCACCGTCATTTCGACATGGCCGCTGTCGAGGAGTTTTCCTTTGAGTGCCACGTCGGTAGCGTTACCCCCGAACGGGTGAGCGCGCTTGCCGACATCGGTGTGAGCCATGCCCGTGTCGGCTTGCAGACGATCGACCCGCAATGGCGCCGGCTGTTCAATCTGGTGGAAGACATAGGGCAGGTAGAGCAGGCGGTCGGGCGACTGGTCTCAGGCTTCGACCACGTGCTGTGCGACATCCTCTACGGCATGAACGGCAGCAGTGAGCGGCAAACCTTGGCTGACATCGACAAGGCCATCGAGTTGGGAGTGAGCAATCTTGATATTTACCCAATCAACAACGCAGCCACCTCGGTCAAATTACACAAGTCAATCAAGGCGCGTTTTACGGATGTGATGCCGGCTCTGCGCAAGTTGAACATGAAACTCATGTTCGATGAGCACCTGCGGCAAAAAGGCTATGTGCCTTACAACGGCCATGGTTACGTGCGGATGCCAAGCGAGCAGGGACAGTTGTTAAGTCGTCGCTACGCGTTCGTCTATCACGAACATGTGTATGGCTATGCAAGCCACGACATACTTGGGTTTGGTGTCAACGCCATCTCTTCGGTGGCGGGAAATGTCATCACGAATACTTCGTTACGAGAGCAATACATTCACCGGATGTTGGCAGGAGAGTGCGTGTGCCGGGTCAGCGAGCACGATCCTGTGCTGGATGCGGTCAAACCACTAGTGCTGCGCTTGCCATACCACGGCAGGGCCGAGAAGTCTCTGATCGAACTTGACCGGATGCCTGCGGGGTTGATGGCGCGGTTGAGCGCGTTGATCAATGCCGGCCTCGTCGAGGACCAGCCCCATGCGTATGAACTGACCCGGTTGGGTTGGCTCTGGTACAGCAATCTCATGTTCTATCTGATTCCCGAGAGTGAGCAAAATGTGCTCAAGCGCTTGGTCTACGAGCGTCTCGACACGCCAGGGCGGGACATCAGTGAAGACGAACTGATCTATGTGACGGCTTAGGGAAGGCGAAGCGGCATGCGTGGATTGAACTTGAATGCGGGTACCCGAGCGCTGGCGACCGGCTACTTCTTTTCCAAATGTGGTGAATTTGCCTTCGAAACAGCCTTTGCCGTGGTGGTGGTGTCGATGGTCGACGCAGACCTGCTGTTGATTGGGCTGGTGTACTTCTTTCGCTACCTCCCCAGCATGGTTTTTTCACCGATGGGTGGCTGGTTTGCTGACCATACTGAACGCAGACGCACCTTAGTGTGGGTGGAGCTCACCAAAGGGGCTTTGGCATTGGTGTTCTTTGCATTGTTCTCCTTTTCCGAGCCGGCATTGGTTGTAGTTACCCTGGCCGCGATGGTCATGACGGCACTGGATTGCCTCTATGTACCAACGTTTCGTGCCTATTTCCCCGACATCGTCGAGCGGGACGAACTGCCTTCGGTCAACAGCGGCGTACAGGTGGTCGAGGATATGTCGTCGATCCTTGGACCGCTGGTGTTCTCGGCTGTGGCGTTGCTTTACGCCAGTGAGGCGACTTTCCTGTTCTTTGCTGTTTTCCTGCTGTTGTCGGCAGCCAGTCTGGTCAGGTTGCCTGCGGTTGAAAAGCCGAAAGCGGCGGCCTTCGATGGCATGGCGCTGGTGCGTGATGCCGTACGCGGTATCGGTCATATGCGTGCATGCAATGCACCGCTATTTGCAGTGATTTGTTGCACGACCTTTTGCGCGATGTTCGCCACTTCCGTCATACGCTTCATCCTCCCGGCATCGGTACTTGAACGGTTCTCCTCGGAGGCGGCGGTTGGCTACGTTTTCTCGCTGCTGGCCACGGGGACCGTGCTGGGCGGCCTGCTCTACACCAGGTTCAATCGACACACCTCGGCGCGTCTTGTGTTGCGCTATTGGGGGCTATATGGCGCGTTGTTTTTCATCGCTGCCGTGGCGCTTCAGTTCAACACCTGGCTGTTCCTGTTGGTACTGTTCTTTGTGGGGTTCATTGGCGCCTTTGTCGATATTGCCATCGTGACCAATATCCAGTGCTTGTCGAACGAGCAGGAGGTCGGGCGCAACTTCTCGCTGTACTACTTCACTGCGGTAATCGGTGATGCCTTTTCAGGGTTGATTGCCAGCGTCGTCTATTTCCTGGTCGGCCCGGCCACCTTCGTTGGGATGACGTTCATGCTGGTTGTCGCGCCCCTGCGCTGGAATATCAAGAGAGGAGCTCCGGATGAGCATCAGGATCGTGCATAGTGCTGTTATCGATCCAGCGGGATGGGAAGGCACCGAGGTGACTTGCCTGACAGCGCATGAAAACCTGGCCGGTGCGTCTGCACTGGTCCTGACGCCGAAGGATGCATTGACTGAACAGGTCACGCAGGCGGTAAGGCGGTGGCAACTGCCACTTTTCCTGGTTGGTGAGCCAGATGGTCCAACCTTTGATGATCTTTATAAGGACCTGGAAGCGATTTGGTTGTCACAGCCCTTGTCCATCCACGATCAAAAGCGAGTGAGAGCCTTGGCCGAGGCCTACGAGCAACGGTCGCTGCCACCGTTTACCCGGGCAGTTGCCGCGTTCGGCGCCAGGCGCAGGCCTACGTTCGCCTGTCCTGGGCACCAGGGGGGCAGTGGCCTTGAGTTGCACCCGGCAGGGGTGCGTCTGCGGCGTTTGCTAGGTGACGGTATTTTCAGCGTGGATGTCCCTCACGCCGCACCTGAGCTTGGCGACGTGTTGTGTCATCAGGGGCCGGTCCTTGAAGCGGAGCAATTAGCGGCGAAGGTTTTTGGCGCTGACCAAACCTGGTTCGTGCTCAATGGAACCTCGACGGCCAACAAGGTTGTTGCCAGCGCCCTGCTAACGAGTGCGGACTTGGTGCTGATGGACAGGAACAACCATAAATCGGTATTTCTTGGCGCTTTGGTACAGTGCGGGGCGGTGCCTGTCTACCTGGAAAACGTCCGGGACGAGCAGGGCATTCTGGGCGGTTATCGCCCTGGTACACTGAATGAGACGCTTCTGCGGCGCAAGGCGGCAGCCATCGACAAGACGCGGGCCAGACAAGCCCGACCGTTTCGCCTGGCAATTGTCCAGCATGCCACCTGTGATGGGGTGATCGTCGATGCCGCAGCATTGCTGGAGCGCATCGGCCACCTTTGTGACTACGTCCTGTTCGATGCCGCCTGGTCGGGCTATGAGCTTTTCGTTGCGCAGCTGGCCCGACTTTCACCTTTGGCCGTGCCTTTGCGCGAGGACTCACCGGGAATCTTGGTGACGCAGTCGGTGCATAAGCAGATGGCTGGGCTTTCCCAGACCTCGCAGATCCATAAGAAAGACCGCCACTTGCTGGGCCAGTCCCGGTACTGCTCGAGCCAGGTCTTCAATAGCGCCTTCATGCAACACGCATCGACCAGCCCTTCGTACCCTCTCTTCATGTCTCTGGAGGTCAACGCGGCAATGTTGGCCGACGGGGAAGGTGAGCGGCAATGGCAGGAGGTGACACGAGTCGCCGAAGCGTTGCGCTATCAGGTGCTGCGTCAGTGCCGATTGTTCAAGCCTTTGTTCTTGCTGGGCAAAGACGATGCACCGCAGCCGTACAGAGGCATGGGTCGCGCCGGTGAGGGGGGCCTGGAGCCGGGTCTACACTATCTGGACCCATGCAAGGTGATCTTGCTGACCCGTGATCAGGTCGGTCCAGGAGGTCCAGGTATCGATGTGCCAGCCTGCATCGTGACTCAGTACCTTCGAGAGAACAACTTTACGCCGGAAAAAGCAGATTTCTACAACTTCACCCTATTAATGACACCCTCCAGCATGAGGGCTGACCTGAATAGGTTGGTCCACTGCCTGGAGGCGTTCGAGGCTCATTTGCTTGCCCGCACACCTGTGTGGGATGTGCTGCCATCGTTGCGTGGTGAAGGGCTGCGATATGAAGGAATGTCGTTGAACGGGCTGTGTGAAGCGATCAATAGGCTATACAGGTCGTTTGAAGTTGAACAACGGCAGGCAGATATTTTCAGCGCCGTTGACCTGGTCATTGCTGACCGCTCTCCCCAGGCGGCGAACCAACAGTTTGTAAGGGGCGAAGCCGTGTTGCAGAAGGTGTTGGATGTGCTCGGAAAGGTCGCGGCCGAAGGTGTCATACCTTATCCGCCAGGTGTGGTCTGCATCGCCCCTGGCGAGCGTTGGACGGCTGCGTTGATCGATTACCTGCTTGCGGTCGAAACCTTGACCAACCAGCATCCCAGTTTTGCGCCACACATACAGGGTGTGCACCCAATCGAAAACGCCGACGGGACTATCTCGTTTGGGGTGTTCATTCTTGATTGATACCGATGAAACTTTCGCTCCCTCGGTGCGCAAGTTCATTCATGTCGATATGGACTCGTTCTTTGTCTCGGTGGAGTTGCTTGACGCACCCTGGTTGTCCGCACGTCCGGTTGCGGTGGGTGGTCGGGCGGCTGAGCGGGGAGTGATCAGCACGGCCAGCTATATCGCCAGGCAGTTCGGCGTAAAGAGCGGCATGGCGACGGCCACGGCCCAGCGTCTGTGTCCTGAGCTGATATTGCTTCCGGTGCGTTTCGAGCGTTATGAGGCGGTGACGCGCAAGCTGGACGGGATCTTTCGTCGGTATACGTCGAGCGTCGAGTTTCTTTCCCTTGATGAAGCCACGCTGGATGTTTCTGGCCAACCTCATTGCAATGGCTCGGCTACCTACATGGCCGAGCAGATCAGGTCGAGCATTCGGCGTGAACTCGGGCTGACTGCCTCGGCAGGCGTCGCTCCGTTGAAGTATCTGGCCAAGATAGCCTCCGAAATCAACAAGCCCAACGGGCAGTTTGTCATTGCTCCGGAACAGGTGGATGGCTTTCTCGCGACCCTCGACATTCGCAAGATTCCCGGTGTCGGCCCCAAGACATGGGCAATTCTGGAGAGCCTTGGGTGCTATCAATGTGCAGACGTGACTGAGGAGCAGATTCCTTCGTTGTTGCGCTATCTGGGCTTGCATGGCTTTTATGTATGGGAGCGCTGTCAGGGCCGGGAGACGCATGAGGAAAAGTCCAGTGAAATTCGTTCACTGGGCGTGGAGCATACCCTGGCAAGTGATTGCGAAGACTTCGCTGTGTGTGCCGATGAGCTCGATGCGTTGATGAGTGCACTTCGATTACGCCTCGCGGAGCTCGATGAAGGCGACCATATTGTCAAGAACCAGGTCAAGCTCAAGTTCTCCGATTTTTCCATCTCAAGTACCGAAACCCCTGCACAAGGCCTGGAGCCAGAGGTCTTCTTGGGGCTGTGCAGACGGCTTTGGGAGACCAAGCGCCAGGGGCGTGCAGTGCGTTTGGTGGGCATTGCCGTCAAGGTGCGACGCAAGGTATTGACCCGCCTGCAGTTGGAGCTGCCTTTTTGAGCTATTTGACCGGGTGCTAAACGAACCGACACGCCTGCCGATACGCCCCCGGCGTCACGCCATAGGCCTGCTTGAACTGCCTGCTGAGGTGGCTCTGGTCGGCAAAACCCAGGGCGAAGGCGACTTCTGAGGCGGGGAGGCCGCTCTTGAGCAGCTCTCGGGCGCGGGACAGGCGGCGCTGCTTGAGCCAGGCGTGGGGCGGCAGGCCGGTGGCCTGGCGGAATACCCGGGCGAAGTGGAAGGGGGAGAGATTGACCGCTGCGGCCAGGGCTTCGAGCGAGGGCGGGTCGGCCAGCTGGCTTTCGAGCAGTTCGCGAGCGCGGGCCACGGCGAGCGGTTCGTTGCCGGGGAGGGGTGGCTCGGCGATGTGGCCATGGCGTTGTACCAGCGCCAGGACCGCCTGGCGCCAGGCGGTTTGTTGCTCCAGGGCGCTGGCGTCGGACTCCGAGAGCTGGTGCAACTGGCTGAACAGGGTGGCCAGGGCAGGGTCCTGGATCACGCTGTCCTTGAAGTGCGGCATGCCATGCCGGCTCAGTTCCAGCTCATCGAGCACGCCCGTGACCCGCTCGTGCTCGGGATAGAAGCCGCGATATCGCCAGCCCGCCTCGTGGGCCGTGGCGCCGGTATGCAGCTCGTCCGGGTTGATCAACACCATGCTGCCCACCGGGGCCAGGTGCTCGCTGCCGCGATGCCAGAAGCGCTGGGCGCCGGATTCGATCACGGTGAACACATAACCTTCGTGCACGTGGGGGGCGAAGCGCTGCTGGAAATACCGCGCGTGCAGCATTTCGACGTCGCCCAGTGCCGGGGCCTGCCAGAGGTGGGTTTGTTCGCGCAGGGGTGTGCTCATGCCAGCCAGCTGCGCAAGATGAAGAAGATCAACATGCTCACCAGCATGCTCAGCAATACGCTGCGGGTCAACAGCACCAGGGCGATGGCCACCAGCGAGCCGAGCAGGTAGGGGTTGGTGACGCTCAGGTCCAGCTGATGCCCCGGCAGGAAGATGATCGGCCCGCAGATGGCAGTCAGCATGCCCGGTACCGCGAAACCGAGGAACTGCCGCGCATTGGAGCTCAGGCGCAGGGGCAGACGGGGTTCCAGGAAGGCGTAGCGGTTGAGGAACACCACCAGGCCCATGGCGAAGATCAGTAGCCAGGTCATGGGCGACCTCCGCTGAGTTTCTGGCACGCGAAGCCGGCGGCCATCCCCAGCAGACCGGCGGCGACCAGGGCGGTTTCCCAATGCCAGTAGCTGAACAGCACTGAGCACAGCAGCGATACCGCCACGCACACCACTGTCGGCAGGTTACGTACCAAGGGGGCGATCAGTGCGACGAAGGTGGCGACAATGGAAAAGTCCAGGCCCAACTGGTCCAGGTGCGGGATGTTCTGGCCGAGCAGTATCCCGGCCAGGGTGAAGAGGTTCCAGGCCACATAGAACGTCAGACCGACGCCCAAGGCGTACCAGCGGTTGAACTGCTGCTGGTCGTAGCGGCTGGTCAAGGCGAAGAATTCGTCGGTGAGCAAAAAGCCCAGCCCCAGGCGCCAGCGCAATGGCTGGCCGGACAGCACCGGGCGCATGGTCAGCCCATAGAGCAGGTGCTGAGAGGTCAGCAGCAAAGTGGTGAGCAGGATCGAGAACAGATTGGCTCCACCCTTGAGCATGCCGATCGCAACCAACTGTGCGGCCCCGGCGAAGACGATGGCCGACAGCCCCTGGCCCTCCCAGGCACTGAGGTTGGCCTCGATGGCCATGGAACCCGCGAGCAGGCCCCAGGGGGCTACGGCCAGGGACAGGGGCATGATGGCGATGGCGCCATGGAGGAAGGCTTGGCGGGCGACAGGTGGGCTGCAGGGCATGGTGGTGACTATGAGTCGACAAGGTAGGCCAGCATGCCAGAGCGCAGAGGGCGTGGCTTGAACGTTCTTGCTGCCCGGCCCTCGTTGCCCGCTCGGATCAGCGCTTGCTGGTCAGGTGGCGCTGGGCCGCTGCGCAGCCGTTGATGTCCACCGCCTTTTGCAGCAAGGCCTGGCGATGTTGGGGGTCGAGATCGCCGAGCAGGCGATAGACCTCGGCCTGGTAGTCCCGCTGGCGCCCCCATTGCATTTCCAGCCCCTGGGGGTGGCTGCGATTGCAGGCCAGCCGTACCGCAGGCTGCGGGTAATAGGCGGCATAGCGGGTGGCCATGCTTGGGATCGCTTCCAGCGCCTGGCGGTAGGCGGGGCTTGCATTGTAAGGCGGGCACCAGGTCGCGATCGCGGGTGCCGGTGGCGCGAACCCTTGTTGCAGGCTGGCTTCGAGCAGCGGGCAGGCCGCGTCGGGGATCTGCGCCGCCGGTAGGTAGGTCATGTAGTACAGCGCCAAGCGGTACTGAGCGACCGGGTGGTCGAGTGCCACCGATTTTTTCAGCAGGGCCACGGCGGTCGGCAGGGTCCGGGCCATGGCCTGGCCCTGGCGGCTGAGCTCCGGGTCGCTACCGGCCGAGGTGCGCAGGGGGCTTGGGCTGTCGTCTTGAAGGTCAGCTTGCTCCAGCAGCGGCAGGGCCTGGCGGTAGAGCAGATCGGCATGGGGGTCGATCTGTACTTCCAGCGCTTGCGCGTCGAGCGCCAGCGCCGCCATGAACAAAGGCGACCAGAAGAAGGCACGGTTCACAGGCGTGCCTCGCAGGCGGACTGGCCAGGGTGGGCAGCCAGATACGGCAGGACGGCTTCGATCATCATGGCAGTTACGCATGTACCTCAAGCGAATCAGGAGCGACGACGCCGTATTCTAGCCACCCTACGATGCCTGCCGAAAGGCCAATGCTGATTTGTCAGACGAGCCTGACGGGTGGTGTCCGATAATTGGCGTGCTTTTCCTGGGCCAGCCCGAGCTTGGCAGTGATGACCTTGGCCAGGGCATTGTTGCCCAGGTCGTTGAAGTGCAGGCGGTCGACGAATAGCGGTTGGTCGAACATCGCGCAACTGCTGAGCATGCAGTTCATGTCATAGCAGGGCACATCCGCGGCCTGCTGCTTGATGCGCCGAAAGAAGTCCGTGTGCAACTGGCTGTCGAAGACGTCGGCCAGCAGCCGGTCGAAGTTCGTCGGCTGGCGTTGCAGACTCTGGAGCATGAGCTGCTCGTCTTGAGGGATGGCCTCCCGGCACCAGGGCAGCAGGGGCTGGAGAATGAACGTGAGGGTGGCATAGCCGCCGCCCAGCAGGCGATCCCACTGCTGCAGGCTGCGGCCGATGGTGTCAGCCGCACGGGCCAGGCGTTTGTCGGGCGCGGACAGCGTCCAGGCGGGGGCCGGTGGCACCCTGCGAGGTGCCAGCGCCTGGCCCAGGCGGCGCCAGAACGGCGTGCCGCGCGGTGGATGAGCGGTGTGAACGCCTTCGTTGAAACTGTTGAGCAGGTCTTGGTAGGCCAAGGCGTGCCCGTGCTCGTGATCGCCAGCCAACACTTCGCCCAGCGCCTCATGTGCCACGGTGTTCAGACCACTGAGCACGACCACGTGACCGACTTCCGTGAAGCGATGCTGGTGAGTCAGGAACATCAGCAGTTCCTGGGTGGCATTGAGGCCGCAGCCGGCCAGGCTCAGCCAGACTTCGCCGGTCAGCGCCGACAGGTTGGAAGCGACGGTGTGCTTGTCGGAACTGGCGCCGATGCCCAGGGTGGTCGAACCACCGACCAGCAGGTTGACCCGCTTTATGCCGCTGTGCTCGGTCACCGAGCAGCGTTTGTCGGCGCAATGGCTGTAGCGCATGCCATGGCTGTCGGTGTTGATGGTGCTGGAGCGATAGCCCCGCTCGTGCATGTAAAGGGTATGCGGTGCGCGGCGGCTGCCCAGGAGCAGGAAGCGTTGATAGTCCTGCTGCAGGGGAAGAGGGCTGCCCTGGACGTTCGTGTCATGGTCGATCGGTCTCATGGGCGCTCCTTTGGCACGCGAGGTCGAAGGTGGCGCGGCTCAGCCGGCCAGCTCCTTGATGTTGTACGCCAGCCCAGCGAGAGCGATCAGCAACAGGGCAACGCCCGAGGCGAGGGTGATGATGCGGTTGCTGCGTTGCGAGGCGATCTTGCCGATGGCGAAGATGTACAGGCTGAGCACGGCGAAATCGATGGCGATCCACAGCAGCGACAGCACCACCATGCTCTTGCCGAACGATTCGGTGATCTGGATGAACTGCGGGAAGAAGGAAATGAAGAAGATGATGTCCTTGGGATTGGAGATACCGACCATGAAACCTTGGAGCAGCCCACCGCGCCCAGGTTGTTCAGCGGTGGGCGCTGGCGCATCGGCGGCCGGTGCCTGCAGTGCTTCGCGCAGGGTCGTGATGGCGATGTAGGCGATGAACAGGCAGCCCAGCAGGCTCAGGCCGCTGAGCCAGGCCTTGTCGATGGCGGCGCTGGTCATGATGATCCAGGCAGCGGCGCCGATCAGTACCAGCGAAGCCCAGTTGGTTCCGACGGCAGTGGACAACGCCTTGCGCGAGCCTGAGGCCGCCGCGGTGTTGACGATCAATGCCACGACGGGGCCAGGGGTGGCGATCAGCAGCAGGACGGTAAGGGCGTAGGTGGCGGTGAGTGCGGTATTCACGGTCAGTTCTCGATCAGGGTTTCAGGTGTTGCCTGGGCATGGAACGGGCAACGCGAAGGGTTGAGCGAGCCCGGCTCCTGGAGTTGGTACTGGCGCCATTCGAAGTTGTCGCCCTGGCCGAAGAAGCCAAGGGTGTCGGGAACGATGCCGTCGTTGTAACGGCTTACCCGCTCGCGAATGCGTGCGCGGATGCGCCGGCCACTCTCGGTGGCGGCGCTGGCGACTTCATCGAAGCTTTCCCTGGGGTTGATGACGAAGGCGATGTGCTCGCCAAGGTTGCGGCTTTTCATCTGCCGGTGCGCCGGGAAATTCATGTTGATGAACAGCGGCATGCCCGCGAAGCAGAACGACCAGTCACTGTCGTGGGGATCTGTCGGCAGCGTGTGGGGCCAAGGGTGCGGGTCGAGCTCATGGACCTGCTGCAGCACCGACCAGGCCAGCGCTTGCTGTTCGGCCAGCGTGCCGCCCGGGAGAGTTTCGAGAAACACCAGCAGCGGGTTGCCGATGCGCTGCCTGAGTGGAATCGGCTCCAGGGTGTTCACGTAATCGGCAAGCCCCCGGGCGATGTCCACCGCCAGGTGGGTCGCGCGGGCGAACACCAGATGGCAGGTGCCGGCAGCGACGGCCTTGCGTCCGAACAGGCAGGGAAAGTCGGGATGGGCGAGCAGGGCGCGAAAGTGAGCGATGGTTCGGTAGGTCCAATGTTGGTTGTTCTGGATATGTTCAGCGGCCAGCTCTAGCGCATCCAGGCGATAGCAGTTTCCATAACCCGTAAACATGGTGTCCCCAGGGATTCAATGACATCTGTGCAAGATGTATGCGGTTTCCGTTATAAATTTGTGATTTAACAGCATTTTCTGAGATGCCCCTGACGTTGTAAAACGTGTGGAACTATGACCTACTATTAGTTTCACTCATGCTTAGGGCGCGATCATGTCGGAACGGATTCAAGCACTGCACGCCTTGCGCGCTTTCGAAGTGGCCTCACGCTATGGTTCCTTCACCCGGGCGGCCCAGGAACTGGCCCTGACCCAAGGCGCGGTCAGTCATCACGTCAAGACGCTCGAGGCCATGTTCGGCTGCGACCTGTTCGAACGGCGCGGGCCCAAGCTGCGCCTGACCGAGCATGGTCGGTTGCTGGCCCAGGAGCTCAAGGTCGGTTTCAAGATCATCGAGAACGCCTGCGCCTTGTTGCGCCAGGATCGCTATGCCTTGCGCCTGAAGGCGCCTTCGACCCTCACCGTGCGCTGGCTGCTCAAGGCGCTGGATGGTTTCAAGAAGGTCGACAACAGTTGCAGCGTGCAGTTGTCGAGTGTCTGGATGGACATCGACAGCGTGGATTTCTACTCCGAGCCTTATGACTGCGCGATCCTGTTGGG
Organism: Pseudomonas sp. NY15354; assembly: GCF_048068075.1. Classification (NCBI taxonomy): domain Bacteria; kingdom Pseudomonadati; phylum Pseudomonadota; class Gammaproteobacteria; order Pseudomonadales; family Pseudomonadaceae; genus Pseudomonas; species Pseudomonas sp. NY15354. The sequence continues at coordinate 14,806 of NZ_JBLUPV010000039.1, read as the reverse complement.
CAATGGCCGCTTTGCCGCCGATGTGGAGAGCCTCAAGTTGTTCGATGAGTGGTTGATTCCGGTGTGCCATCCGGACTACTTGCAGGGCGCTGAGCCAACGTTGTCGGCACTGCAGCACTGCGACCTGCTGCACCCTTCGCCGGATCGGCGCGACTGGCGTCGCTGGCTGGCACGGCTGGACGCCCAGGACATCAGCATCGACCAGGGTCAGGTCTTCGATACGCTCGATCAAGGCATTTCGGCGGCCCAGCAGGGCCTGGGCATCTCCGTGGTCGACCTGGTGCTGGCCAGCGCCGACCTGGCTGCTGGCCGGTTGGTGACACCGTTCAAGCACGCCGTGGCCACAGGCGACGGCTATTACATGACCTGGCTCAAGGCCAGCCCCAAGGCGCGGCAGATGCAGCGGCTGCGTGATTTTCTGCTCGGCCAGGTGCCACCGCTGGCGTACAAGGACATCGACTACCTCTACGGCTGATGATCGGCGTACGCCCCTCCCGAGACGGGCAAGGCCCGTCCAGCCATCGCGTCGCCTGTTTCGCGGGTAAACCCGCTCCCACAAGGACCGCGGTGTCCTCAAGAGCACCGCAGAACCTCTCACAAGGACCGCGGTGTCCTCAAAAGCACCGCAGAACCTCCCACAAGGACCGCGGTGTCCTCAAGAGCACCGCAGTACCTGTGGGAGCGGGTTTACCCGCGAATTGGCCTGTACAAACGACACAAGACTGCGGCTTGCACGGTGCTCTCAACGGCGCCGCTGCGCCTGCAGGGGCCGTTTATCTGAAACGCCGGAGTCCAGCGGCGCCTAGGTAAGTGGACACCACGCAAGACAGTCGCTCCCGGCGCGGTAGAATGACGCTTTGCCAACGAACATCATCGAGGTCGACGCAGTGCAGTTGCAGCAGGGCTTTGTCCTCACCCGCCATTGGCATGACACGCCCGAAGGCACCTGCGTGGAGTTCTGGCTGGCTACCGACCAGGGGCCGCGGCAGTTGCGCCTGGCGCCGCAGGTGTCGGTGGCCTTCGTTGCGGCCGAGCAGGCCGAGCGGGTTCGGGCGCTGCTGGGGGCCGAGCAGGGTGTGGAATTGCGGCCCTTGGGGTTGCGCGATTTCGACCAGCGCCCGGTACTGGGCCTGTACTGCCGCCAGCATCGCCAACTGATGCAGCTCGACCAGCGCCTGCGCGGCGCGGGCATCGACGTTTTCGAGGCGGACATCCGTCCACCGGAGCGTTACCTGATGGAGCGCTTCATCACCGCCCCGGTGCTGTTCAGCGGCCAGGCCGATGCCCAGGGCGTGATCTGCGATGCCCACCTCAAACCCGATCCTGACTACCGCCCGGCGCTGCGCCTGGTGTCGCTGGACATCGAGACCAGCGAGCGCGGCGAGCTCTACAGCATCGCCCTGGAAGGCTGTGGCCAGCGCCAGGTCTACATGCTCGGCCAGGCCAACGGCGATGCCAGCGCCGTGGACTTCGATCTCGAATATTGCGATGACCGCGCCCAGTTGCTCGAACGCCTGAACCAATGGTTCGCCCGCCATGACCCTGACGCGATCATCGGCTGGAGCCTGATACAGTTCGACCTGCGCCTGTTGCATGAACATGCCACGCGCCTGCAGGTGCCGCTGGCCCTGGGGCGCAACGGCGCGCCCCTGACCTTGCGCAGCCATGGCAGCCGCAACCACGTGTTCGCCGATGCCCCGGGCCGGCTGTTGATCGACGGCATCGAATCGCTGCGCTCGGCCACCTGGAGCTTTCCTTCGTTCAGCCTCGAGAGCGTCGCCCAGACCCTGTTGGGCGAAGGCAAGGCCATCGACTCGCCCTACCAGCGCATGGACGAAATCAACCGCATGTTCGCTGAGGACAAGCCCGCGCTTGCGCGCTATAACCTCAAGGACTGCGAGCTGGTCACGCGCATCTTCGCCCACACCCGGCTGCTGGAATTCCTCCTGGAACGCGCCACGGTCACCGGCTTGCCGGTCGACCGCAGTGGCGGCTCGGTGGCGGCGTTCTGTCATCTGTACATCCCCCCCATGCACCGGCAGGGCTATGTGGCGCCGAACCTGGGCAGTCGCCCGGATGAGGCCAGCCCTGGCGGCTTTGTCATGGACTCGCGCCCGGGGTTGTATGACTCGGTGCTGGTGCTCGATTACAAGAGCCTGTATCCCTCGATCATCCGCACATTCCTGATTGATCCGGTGGGGCTGGTCGAGGGCCTGGCTCAGCCGGACGACGCGCATTCGGTCGAGGGTTTTCGTGGTGCGCGGTTTTCCCGTACCCGGCATAGTCTGCCGGCGATCGTCGAGCGAGTCTGGCAGGGCAGGGAGGCGGCCAAGCGCGCCGGCAATGCGCCGTTGTCTCAGGCGCTGAAGATCATCATGAACGCCTTCTACGGCGTGCTGGGCTCCAGCGGCTGCCGGTTCTTCGACCCCCGGTTGGCGTCGTCGATCACGATGCGCGGCCACCAGATCATGCGTCAGACCCGAGCGCTGATCGAAGCCCGTGGCTTCGATGTGATCTATGGCGACACCGATTCAACGTTCGTCTGGCTCAAGGGCGCGCACAGCGAGGAGGCCGCCGCGCGTATCGGGTGCGAGCTGGTGAACGAGGTGAACCACTGGTGGCGCCAGCACCTGAAGGCCACCCTGGGCCTGGACAGTGCCCTGGAATTGCAGTTCGAAACCCATTACCGGCGCTTTCTCATGCCGACCATCCGTGGCACCGACGAGGGCAGCAAGAAGCGCTACGCCGGCCTGGTACGCCGCGCCGAGGGTCAGGAGGAAATGGTCTACAAGGGCCTGGAGTCGGTGCGCACCGATTGGTCACCGCTGGCGCGGCAGTTCCAGCAGGAACTCTATGGGCGTATTTTCCGCGGCCAGCCTTATCGGGACTATGTGCGCGATTTCGTGCGCCGCACCCTGGCTGGGGAGCAGGATACGTTACTGATCTATCGCAAACGCCTGCGGCGCCCCCTGGCCGATTACCAGCGCAATGTGCCCCCTCATGTACGCGCCGCGCGCCTGGCCGATGAGTACAACAGCCGCTTGGGGCGACCGCAGCAATACCAGAACGGCGGCTGGATCAGCTATGTCATCACCACGGCCGGTCCCGAACCTTTGGAAAACCAGCACTCGCCAATCGATCACGAGCACTACCTGTCACGTCAATTGCAGCCGGTGGCCGACGCGATCCTGCCCTTCGTCGGTGATGACTTCGGCACATTGACCGATCGGCAACTGCTGCTGTTCTGAGGTAGTAGCTATCTAGCGTCCACATGCCAAACCAGGCGCCTAGCCTCGTCGCTCCCAGACAACCAGGAGATGGACATGGACGGCGAGCAAGACAGCCAAGGCGTGAACGAAACAGCGCTACTGCAAGCGGAGCGCGCCTTTCAGGACGGCTTCATCGCCGAACGCCTACCGCAGTGGATGAAGTCAGCAACGCCCCAGCAACTGCGACTGCTCGGTGAGGCAATGGGCGAAAGCATCGCGCTGCGTTCGGACCTCAAGCGCGTGCTGGCGCGGATCGACGCGCTGGACGACTTCGTCAGATCCAAGCTGCAGGCAGCCTTGCGAACGCGTTACTCGGCTCAGTTCAACCTTCATCAATGGAGCTTTATCGGCGGGCACCCGGAGCCTGTGATCAACGCCCAGCCCGTCGGTGCTCACCTCACCAAGCTGCAGTACGACAAGCATTCACTGCTGGAGGCAGCGGTGCGCAATTTCACGGTCGAGCAGACCAAAGCGGACGGGCAACCGCGCGGCAATCGCCTGACCAGTGCCAGGCAGGGCAGGATCAAGGCGCCGTCTGCAACCGAGTTTGCCACGCTGTGTCGTGAGTTGGATCTGGGCAGCGCGTATCAACAGCATCTGGACCAGGTGCTGAACGGGCCTGTGACAGATGACAAACCGGCGTGGACCGTCCCGTCCTTGCTGGCTGACTGGAGCCGTCATGCCATGCTGCTCGATGCCTACAAGGCCCGTTACAGCGCCGGACTGAACGAGCAAGAGCTGGCATTGATCGCCAAACTGTGCGCGAAGGATCAACCGCAAGACAAGGCTTCCCCCGTGAAGCCGCAGCGCCTGAGCCTATTGGAGTGCGACCTGCAGCAGATCGTGGTCATCGATGAATCGCCCAACGAGGGACGGTTGCTGCTCTATGTGCCTGGCGACCCCAACGGAGCCTGGAGTGCATTCTCCAGCCTGCGCAAGCTCGCCAACGAACTGGGCAGGCGCCTGCGCAGCCAGGCATACCAGACGTTCTTTCGCCGCTTCGTGCGCAGGCGCGACAGCCATGGCTTCTATTCAATCGTGGTCCCGGCGTACGAGGACCTGGCAATCTGGGCCAACATCAGCCTGGATGAAAGCCTCGAGCCCTATGCCACGCCGTTTTTTCCAGGCCTGGCCAATGCGCGCATCGAGCAGATCAAAGACGACGCGAAGATGATCGTGGCGCCGGTGGCCGAGCTGGACCGTGCGCTGCAGCGCGAGCATGACGAGCGCCTGGCCGCCGAAGGCCAGGCATTGTTGTCTGCGGCGGGCCTGTTCGTGCCGGTCCTTGGCGAGGTACTTCTGGCCGTCAGCGCCTGGCAAGTGCTCGATGAGGTCTATCACGGCATCGAGGCCTGGCAGGACAACCACACCCGCTTGGCTGGCGAGCACCTGCTCAATGTCGCCACCGCACTGGCCGTGGCCGGCGCGACCACTGCGGCTGTCGATGGGGTCAAGACACTGACGACGCGCTCGAGCGTGGTGGACAACCTGCTACCGGCCCATCTGGAGGACGGCTCGACAAAGCTTTGGGACCAAGACATCACGGCCTTTCGCAGCGAAGCACCTCCCTCGAACGCGACGAGTGACGCAGCCGGCATCTTCCGACGGGGGGAGCAGGCGTGGATCGAAATGGACGGGCACTACTATGGCGTTCGCCAGCGAACCCAGGATGGACCATGGCAACTGCTGCCCCAGGCCGGGCACGGGCCGCTGCTGCGACACAACGGTGCTGGCGCTTGGCGATTGTGGTGCGAGCAGCCGGCCCGCTGGGACGATGTCCATTACCTGTTCCGTCGCCTGGGTGGGCACTTTCGCGAACTCGATGATGAGCGGATCGGCTGGGTCCTGAGCTTCCATGGGCTGGGGGCGGATGATCTGCGGGGCTTGCACGTGTATGGCCGGGCGCCGGATGCCGGGTTGCTGGACAGCACGGTCCGCGCCCATCTGGATCAGCGCATCCGCGACATGGTCAAGCGGCTGCGCTCGGGGCAGCAGGTGGAGGATGCCTTCGCCTTGCAGGGCGCTCAGCGCCTTCCCGGCGCGGCGCAACTGCCAGATCAAGCATTGGCCGAGGTGGTATGGCAGGCCCGGCGGGATTTGCTGCAGGATCTCTACGAGCACATGCCCAGCGACGAGAGCCTCGCCAGTACGATGTTGCGGCGCGTGTTTCCCAGCCTGCACTGGCGTGCGGCGCAAGAGGTGGTGGATGCGGCGACGACCACGGACCGCCAACGCCTGCTCGACAGTGGGCGTGTGCCGCTGCAACTGGCTGAATCGTCCAGGACGAGCGTGCGCAAATTGCGTGTCACGCGCGCCTATGAAGCGCTGTACCTGGACACGCCGCAAAACGCTGATGTCGCCAAGGTAGCCATCGGCATGCTCAGGCACTTGCCCGGTGCTAGCACGGGTATCCGCTTGCGCTTGCTCGAGGGCACTGTGACCGGGCCCTTGCTCGTGGCGAGCGAAGAGGGCGCCACAGCCTGCGACCTGATACACGTCGATGGCAAGTTCCTGGTGGTCGACCCGCAAACGAACCTGCTGGGCGAGCCGCGTGAGCTGTTCGACGCGATGGCCACGGCCCTCGAAGGCCAGCAAGCGGCAATGGACATCGCCGATCCCTTTGCCCATAACCTGCGCGTGCTGCTGGCCCGCCAGGCTATCGATCGGCCCGATGAAGTCAGGGACCTGTTGAGCAAAGGGCAAGGCAAGGGTCGCTGGCTGGCCCCGCTGCGCCAGGACGATGGCCGGCTCGGCTACCCCTTGAGTGGGCGGCTACCCGGCAACAGCCGAAGCCGAAGGGGGCCTTGGATGATCCAGGTGGAACTGCGGCGGATCTATCCCACCTACACCGACGCTCAGGTCAGCGCCTGGCAAGTGGCGATGCAACGCGCCGGCCGGGAGATGGCGGTCGAGATTCGTCAGCTTCGCCATGAGCTGCAAACCCTGGAGCAGTCGCTCAATACCTGGCTTGCCGCTACCACCGCGCTGTTGGCAAGGTCAGATCGCAGGAGGGTCATGGCGCAATTGCTGGCGTGCTGGAAACGCGTCACCGACGACAGTCCGCAACTCAACCCGCTGGTGACGGAGTATCGGTTGGAGCTCAACGGCCTGAGGCCGGGGACCTTGCCGCCGTTGCCTACCCGAAGTTTCTCCCATGTTTATGAGTTGGCGATTCTGGACATGGATCTGGGGCATGTGCCGGAGTATTTCCTGCAGGCGTTTCCCAACCTTCGGATACTGCGCATCAGCGGCAACCGGCTTTCCCGGCTGCCGGCACGCCTGCACCAGCTGCCGCGCCTGCGCGAGCTGAACCTGTACGACAACCGGATCGTCCTGGATGACGTTCAGGTCTCGGAACTGACCCGCTGCTCACGCCTGGAGTACCTCAACCTGTCGCACAATCCGCTGGGTCGCTCGTTTTCCGTCAGCGGCTTCGCCAGGCTCAGGCGATTGCTCCTGCGCAATACCTTCATCGATGTGCTGCCCACTGGATTGCTGGAGTGCGCGGACTTGGACTATGCGGACCTGAGCGACAATCGAATCAGTCGGATTCCGCCGATATTCCACCAGGCGCCATTGTGGCTCAGGCATCGCGTGTTGTTGATGGGCAATCCGCTGGCCGAGGACGATGTGCAGGCCTTGCGTGTGGCGTTCCAGTCGGTCCGAGGCGCCAATACCCATGCCGCGGCCTGGAGTGGCGCCGCTGCAGGCCCCGACCGGGACCGGATGCTCGAGCTGTGGCACTCGATCGAGGCTGTCGAGGGCTCGGGTGGGATGATGACGCTCCTGCGCAGGCTGCTCGATACCGCGGACTTCCAACAGCAACCGAAGGTACTGGCCTCGCGTGTGCTGGACATGCTGCAGAACATGCACGAGCAGACTGATCTGAGGGCGGAGTTGTTCACCCATGCCGACGATGACCTGACCTGCCAGGACAGCGTGGCACTGCGTTTTACCAACCTCGAGGTGCGGATGTTGGCGATCCAGGCCAAGGCCCAGGCTGGCACCGAGGAGGGCGCCACGACGCAGGCATTGCTTGGGCTGGGGCGGCGGCTGTGGCGCCTGGCCCAGGTCGAGCATCATGTCTTCAGCTTTCTGCGGGCCCAGGCCGACAGCGGTACCCCGCTTGATGAGGTGGAGGTGATGCTGGGCTATCGACAGGCGTTGCGTGGCTCACTGGATTTGCCCATCGCGGCGAGCGAAATGGCGTTCCCTGAGTATGCCCACTTGGATCCGGCACGGGTGGACCGAATCCGCACCCAAGTACGCGCCGCAGAACAGCAGGAGGCATTGGTCAGTTGGATGGTGGATCAGGATTTCTGGCGCGAACATGTGTTGGTGGTCAATCGTGCGCATTTCGACCAATGCAACGCGCGGCATCATCAGCAGCTCGAGCGACTGACGGCACAACGGGATGCGTTGACGCAGCGCGATGCCCAGGCGCAGGGGGTGTCGGCCCAGGCGCTGCAACGACAGGTGAAACAGATCGAAGCCAAGATGGAGCAGACCCAGACATTGCAGAAGGCTGATGAGCGATACGAGATGCGTGTCCTGACCAACCGGGCGCTGGACACGGCCCCGGCCGATGCCAGTATCGATGTTCGTTGAAACATGCATTGCCAAATGGTGGGCTGCGCTGCAGCCCTTCGTGGGTGTTGCCAGCGCCTGCAGGTGCCGCGCTGCCGGGGTGGCTTTGGACTATGCTCAGTTCGGGGGGCGGCGTTTTCTGCAGAAGTCGCAAGCCTGGTTTGACGCGTTGCTGGTAATGGCCAGTTACCTTTCGCCTTGTCACCTGGCTTGTGAGGTGGTTTAGGCTCGCACGTCGGATCTTTCTCCATGATCTGTAGTCTTTGAATTATCGAGAAGTAAGGAGATGCGCATGCTCGTCCGGTCACTGACCCTCGCCACTCTGCTTGTCCTCGCAGGCCCTGTGTTTGCCGCGGACAGTGATGCTCCGCTGGCCAAGGAACTGGGCAAGGCAAGGCCCTTGGTCATCATCGCCCCCAGTAGTGCCGACCCGACGTTGCGCGGCTTGAACGAGGCTCTCCAGGACCCGGCCACCCAGGCTGCCTTCAAGGAGCGCAGCCTGGTGCTGTACAGCGTGGCCAACATGATGGGCAAGCGCGAGGACAAGAACCTCGAACAGCAGACCACCATGGCCTTGATTCGCGAGCTCAAGCTCGGCGCCAGCAAGGGCACCAAGGTGATCCTGGTGGGCAAGGATGGCGAGCGGCATGTACTCAAGGATGACGACAGCGGCGAGAAGATCGATCCGCAGGTGATCATCAAGGCGGTGGATGAGCTGCCGGCCAGCGAGAAGGCCGTCAGCGCGCCGGAGCCGGTGGCCGCCTCCACGCCTGCCGAGCCCAAGTCCAAGGGCAAGGACAGCAAGCCGGCCAAACCCGCCAAGCCGGCGGCGCCGCCCAAGCCGTTGGAGGACTGATCGGCATAGACTAGGTGCCAGAGGGTCTGAACCCTAGTCTGTGATCCTGCGCATCGCCTCAACGCCATCCAGCCTCATTTCCCATCACACTAAGCTTCGGCCTGCTTGGGCTGCGCCGAAGCGTCCTGCTTCTTCGCAGGCTTCAGGCGCGTCACGCCGTACAGCACCAGCGCCAAGCCCAGCAACTGATACCCCGAAATCTGCTCGCTGAGGATCGCCCACGACGCCAGCATCGTCAGCACCGGCCCCAGATTGCCCACTGCCGCGGTATGGGTGGGCCCCAGGCGCTGGATGGCCAACGCCACCCAGTAGATCGGCAGGACCGTGGAAAACACCGCCATCAGCCCCGCGTGCACCCAGATCGCCAGTGGCTGCTGCCACAACTGGTCGATGTCGGCCACCAGCAGGTAGTGCGCCAGCACCATCAATGACGAGGCGATGCCGCACAGACCGGCCAGGCGCATCGAACCCATGCGCTTGAGCATGATGCCGGTGCCCGAGTAATAGAGCGCGTAGCTCACCGCACTGGCCACCACCCACAACGACCCCAGCACCACCTGCTCGCCGACCCCGGCCACGCTGACGTCGTGCACGAACGCGATGCCCAGGCCCAGATAGCACAGGCCCATGGCCGTCAGGGTCCGCAGGGTAGGGCGCTCGCGCAGGGCGATGGCCTGGAACACCAGCACGAGCGTGGGGTAGGTGAACAGGATCAGCCGCTCGAGCCCGGCACTGATGTACTGCAGGCCATAGAAATCGAACAGGCTTGCCAGGTAGTAGCCCAACAGGCCAAGTCCCGCCACGCGCAGGCCATCCCCAAGGCCCAGCTTCGTACCCGACTGACCACGGCTGAGCCAGGCCAGCCAAGCGAACAGCGGCAGCGCCAGGCCCATGCGCATGGCCAACAAGGTGATGGCATCCACCGGACCTGCGGCATAGGCCAGCTTGACGAAGATGGCCTTGAAGCTGAATCCCAAGGCCGCCAGCACGGCATAGAGACCGCCGTTCTGGATCGCAATCTGAAGGCGAAGGTGCAAACGCATCATGGCAAAGTCCACGGCAATTGAAGGCAGGCCTTATTCTGTACAGAACGCGATGTGGCTAGAATCGCTTTTTATCGAACATCGCTTTCGCTTTTGGAGAACGCCTCGAGCATGCACTTCGACCTGCCCGACCTACGCCTGTTGGCTACCATTGCCGCCACCGGCAGCCTGAGCAAGGCGGCTGCGGCCATCCCGGTGGCAGTGTCGGCCGCCAGCACCCGTCTGCGGCTGTTCGAGTCGCGCTGTGGCTTTGCCCTGTTCGTGCGTAAAGCCGACGGTATGCAACTGACCCCCGCTGGCCGCCTGGTACTGGAGGCCGCCCGTGGTGTGCTGGGCGAAGCGCAAAAGCTGCAGGACACGTTGAAGGAGTTGGCTGGCCAGCGGCGCATCACGCTGCACCTGGCGGCGTCCACGGTAAGCAACAGCACGCTGCTGCCGGCGGTGCTCGGGCCGTTTCTGGCCGACTACCCCGAGGTCGACCTGCAACTGGTCGAGCACAAGAGCATCGATGTATTGCGCGTGGTGCTGGCCGACGAATGCGAAATCGGTGTCTATGACGGCAACCTGATCAACGATGGCATCGTCTCGCTGCCGTTTCGCAACGAGCGCTTGGTGATGCTGGTGCCTGCGGATCATCCCCTGGCCGGACGCGAGCAACTGCGCCTGGCCGATGCTTTGGGTTACCCGTTCGTGTGTTTGCCGGCAGAGCGTGCGATGCAGCGCTTCGTCGAGGAGCTGGCGATGAACCTGGCCATGCCCCTGAAAGTGCGTGTCCGTGCGCCGAGCTTCGAGGCCATCGCCCAATTGGTGGCCCAGCGCGCAGGTATCGCCATGCTGCCGGAAACCGCCGCCGTGCGCGCCGAGCAGGAGCTGGCGGTGCGCAGGGTGGTCCTGGAGGAGCGTTGGGCCACCCTGGAGCTGCGCATCTGTTTTCGCGACTGGGAGCGCCTGAGCTCCCATGGCCGGCAACTGGTCAGCTACCTCTCGACGCAGTGACCTGGGGTATCAGTGGGCCGGGGCCAGGCGGATGCCCTGGACCTGCACCGAGTCACCTGGCTGGAACGATGCCATGGGGGAACGGAACCGCTCGGTCGAACCATCCTCCCGACGAACCAGGTAGGCCTGTTCGCTATGGCCGGTGCCTTCCTGGACTGCCGCGCCGCCAAAGGCTCCTATTGCGGCGCCGGCCAGCGCGCCGAATGGGCCGCCCAGCGCGGCGCCGACCATCAGGCCCGTGACGCCACCGGCGCCATAGCCTGCGGTGTTGTCCGGGCTTTCGGAAATGACTTCGGCGGCCTGCAATGGCAAGGCGATTGCAAGGCCGATGATCAGGCATGTTGTTTTCATGACAGTGCTCGCAAGGCAGTTGAGAACTGTCATCCATCACGTTTCGTGCCACTGCGCAGGCCAGCTGAATCAGGGTCGGAAAATGGATTGATGTCATTTCGACATGCCTTGGTGAAGTCGTTGTGACTCTTTTGTGGTCGATTGGACCTGGAAAACGCTCGCAAGCCTTTATCCATGGGCAATCCGGCCGATGCGCGAGCTGCGAAAAAGTCACTCGAACGCTTACACCCCACGCCATTCAAACGAATCATTCAGGCTTGTCCGCCCATGGCATTAGACCCCCTTACGCTGTTGACCATCAGCATTGCCCTCGCGGCGGCCGCTGCTTTGTACCTGGCGATCGAGTGGCGCACCGTGCGCGCCACGTCGCTGTTGTTCTGGGCGGCTGGGTTCGCCACCATCAGCGTCGGCTCGACATTGGCCTTGCTGCGCGTCAGCGGCCTGATGCTCATCGGGGTGTGGTTCGCCAATGGCTTGCTGGTGCTGGCGCATTGGTTCTTTTTGGTGGGCGTGTCGCGGTTTACCGAGACGCGGCTCTCCCGTGGCTGGTACCTGATGCCCGCGCTTTGGCTGATGCTGTTGCTGCTGCCGGAAGGCCCGCAGTGGTCGAAGGTGATGCTGCTGGCCAACTCGCTGCTGGTGGCCTTGCCCACCCTGTGGGCCTGTGTGCTGCTGCGTCCCCATGGCAAGTCGCTGCGCGTGGGGGCGGTGCAGCTGCGTTACGTGCTGTTGGCCCACGGCATCTTCTATCTGGTCAAGATGGTGCCCCCGTTGGTGCCGGGCACGTTGATCGACCTGACGGTTTTTCGTGGCGCGATCATCCAGGTATCGCTGGTCGAGGGGACCATGGCAATCATGCTCATCGCCTTGTCCATGACCGGTACCGAACGCCACCGACGCGAACGGCAGATCGCCCGGTTGGCGGCGCGTGATCCCTTGACCGCACTGTACAACCGGCGGGCCCTGGAGGCGCGCGCCCCGCGCCTGCTCGAGGACGTGGCGGTGGACCGCCCCGGTGCGCTGCTGCTGATCGATATCGACAATTTCAAGATGGTCAACGACCTGCACGGTCATACCGCCGGTGATCGCCTGCTCGTTGCTCTGGGCGAGATGATTCGTGGGTTGACCCCGGCCAGTGCCTTGGCCGCCCGGCTGGGCGGCGATGAGTTCGTCATCCTGCTGGGCAATGCGACCCGTGAAAAAGTCGAAGCGCTGGGAAACGCCTTGCGCGAGCAGTTCCATCGGCTCACCGCGCAGACCTTCGCCACGCCCGCCGCGGTCACCCTCAGCATCGGCGCCAATCTGTTCGACCAGGCGCCTGCCGACCTGGCGGCCCTGATAGAGCAGGGTGACGTTGCGCTGTACGAGTCCAAGCGGGGCGGGCGTGACAGCATCCGCTTGGTCGATCGCACGCGAAGCTAAGGTCTGTACGAAATGTGTTCGCGCGACGGCCAGACAAGGCGAAACGGAGCGAGGAAGCGCAGTGTACTGGCGTACATGAGCATTCCGAGCTCCGTTTCAACGCAGTATGGGCGAGTGCGGATATATTTCGTACAGAGCTTAGCGCTACTTGTTGTTGATGCATTGGGACTGCACCGAATAGCGGATCGTCTGCAAGCGCCCTTGGCTGTCCTCGAAGGTCATCAGGCGCGGGATGACGTTGCAGGTCCAAGGGTCCTTGGACTGGCGCACGACCTTGGCGATGTCCAGCTTCATGTCATACCGGTAGTCCTCGATGTCCGGCATCGGCTTGGCGCGTTTGGCGGCATAGTCCGCGATCACGCGCTGGTGTTCGGCCAACGATTGCTGGACGCGGTCTTGGGAGTGGGTACTGGCTTGGGCGCTCAGCGAAAGCAGCAGTGCCGCACAGCTGATGGCGAGCGTTTTCATGGGTCGTTACCTGCAGAGGGGATGGGTTCGACATCCACCCTAACGACGGCCAGCCAACGCAGGCATGACGGCAGATTTACAATTTGGCAAGGCAGCGGCAACGCCTGTGGTTGCATGACACAAGTGTAATCCTGCGATCACCTCCTCGTTATCTTCGAACGGCAACCCTATGGGCGCGTCCGCAATGTGGGCGCTCATAACAATAATTGCCCAACTCGAAGGACCTGCAGATGCGAAACAGACCCTCTCTCGCCCTGGTTGCATCGCTCGCTGTATCGAGCGCCGCACCGCTGGCCCTGGCCGATGATGACCTGGCCGATGGCTTTATCGAAGGCAGCCGCCTGAACGTGCTCAACCGCAATTTCTATTTCAATCGTGACAACCGCGACAGCGCAGCCCCCACCTACAACAGCGCCAAGGGTGATACCAACGGCTATTCCGAAGCCTGGGCCCATGCCGTGATCACGCGTTTCGAGTCTGGCTTCACCCAGGGTACGGTGGGTTTTGGCCTGGACGCCTTCGCCATGGTCGGGCTCAAGCTCGACACCGGTGACGGGCGTAATGGCGGGCGCAGCTCCTTCGACGTACTACCGGTGGACCGGGATGGCCAGGCGCGCGATGAATACACCAAGCTCGGCGGGGCGGCCAAGGTTCGGTTGTTCGATACCGTGGCGCGGGTAGGGGATGTGTTTCCGGCCAACCCGGTGGTGGCTGCCGGCGATTCGCGCCTGCTGCCCGAAAGCTTTCGCGGCCTGACCCTGGAGAACACCAGCATCAAGGACCTCACGCTGCAAGCTGGGCGCTTGCATGCGATGAGCCAGCCGATGTCCAGCGACCTGCGGGAAAACTTCGTGACGTTCTATGGCGGCTCGGTGGATTCGCCGTGGATCGCCTATGGTGGGGGCGACTATGCGGTCAACGAGAACGTCACCGTGAGCCTGTTTGGCAGCCGCCTGAAGGATGTCTGGAACCAGTACTACGCCGGCACCAGCGTGACCTGGCCGCTGAACAGCGACCTGGCATTGATCGGTGGGTTCAACTACTACAAGGCGGTCGATGAGGGGCGCCAGCGGTTGGGCGCGTTCGACAACGATATCTGGAGCGCCAAGCTTGGCGTGCGCTACGGCGCCCATACCTTGGCGCTGAGCCATCAGCGCAACCAGGGCGATGATGACTTCGATTACCTGCGCCAGTCCGATTCGATCTTCCTCGACAACTCCATCCAGTACAGCGACTTCAACTCGCCCAAGGAGCGTTCCTGGATGCTGCGCTACGACCTGAACATGGCGGCTTATGGCGTGCCCGGGCTCTCCTTCATGACCCGTTACGCCAAGGGCACCGACGCCGACTATTCCAACGCCAACGCCTTCTACATGCGTCGCGACGCAGACGGCAACCCGCTGACCGACCAGAAACGCTGGGAGCGCGACATCGAGGTCAAGTACGTGGTGCAGACTGGCGCCGCCAAGGACTTGTCGCTGCGTGTGCGCCAGGCCACGACCCGGGCCACGGCCTTCGAGTCTGACCTGGAGGAGGTGCGCTTGATCGTCGAGTACCCACTGTCGATTCTCTGAAATCCATTCTCTGTATTCACCTGCGTGGTCCTTTGGTTGAGGTGAATACCTTTGCGCCCCGGATGTGCGAATGCTCGTCAGTCGGCCCTGAAGGCGACCGACGAGCATTTGCCGCCGGGGCTTTTTTTCGGTTCTTCACGGAATCCCGGGAAAGACAGAAACAAGAACGCCGGTTTGATGGATGATGTTCGTGCGAGCAAACACATCTACAAACCGGCGTTCTTGTGCACGATATTAATA
>NZ_JBLUPV010000038.1:0-45764 GCF_048068075.1 Pseudomonas sp. NY15354 | reverse complement strand
CTTGACCGCTTCGATCTTGAATTCTTCGGGGTAACGCTGACGACTCATGGCACCTCCTATTTGGGCCTCATTATGAGGCTTGGAGGTGTCTACGAAACCAGGGGCGATTCATAATTCCATGATGCCCTGTTGTTTTTGACTTTCTATCGAGCGGCATTTGTTTTCCTTTCCTAGGGAAGTATTTTCGCCGCAATGGTGTGAGATTCGCCGATTCAGTGCAGTCGGTGGAATCTGAAACAAGCTGAACGATGTCTCGAGGACAGCCGTAGGACGGAGCTCGAACGCGACATTAATTCAGCGTGATGATCGGGTAGATTTCCCGATGGCAGATGGATCGTTGCCAGACGACAGTGGGCATGGGTGAAGGGCAAGGCCTCTCACCAGTCGGGAGGCGGGTCGGGACGCTTCGCCTGCGCCATTGAAGTCAGAAATACTTGAGAAAACGAAATGAAAAAACTTGCCTTAATCGCGCTGTTGATGACCGCGGGCTTGACCCAGTTTGCCAACAGCACCGAGTCCGCTCCTGAGACGACGGTGTCACCGTTTGTCCAGGCCAGCACCGCGGACAACCTACAGCTGAGCTACTGGACCCTCGAACCGTCGTGCCCTGAGGGTACCGGGTGGACTGAGGTGGGCCACTGCCAGCCATACTGGGACTTCGATTGACCGTCGTTGCAGATCGGCACTGATCTCGCCCACGCCACCGCCTGTACTTCTCAGGCGGTGGGTGTGATCCGACGCTCGCAGCTCAAAGGCCTTTGCGCGCGTCGCTCGGATGACCTTGCAGCGAGCCTTCGAGCTTGAGCGTCGCGCCATCGACCAGGGTCAACACCAGGTCCTCGACGGTGCCGGCCAGTCGGTCTGGAAAGATCGGCTGGCCATCGGGGTCGACATCGTCGTAATAGAACCGGGTACCTTCCAGCCAGCCGACTGCGCTGTTGAGATTGGTGTCCAGGTAATACCTGCCATCGAGGAAGAAACCCGAGAATTGCCAGGTGCGCTCCTCGTTGTCGACGGTGTAGCGTTCGCCTGGTTGCATGCCGGTTGCGGGATCGAGCATGGTGCAGCCCTCCTTGAGTGGATGTCGGGTAGAAAACGCAAACCTCGTAGAGGTTCCTTACACAAGACAGAAGTACGTCTGACTGCGATCGAATGGAATCGCTGGCAGCGTACGTAGTCCACCTGTCAGGTGGCGTGTTCTGCAGGTAAGACGTCCGTTGTTCCAAACCAAGGAGAAATCACATGAAAGCACTGGTAATGACCGCCTTGCTGGTCACCGCCGGCCTTGCCCAGGCCGACCAAAAGGTGGAATTGAAGCTCGCTGGCCCGGACGGTCCTGGCAACTCGATCGGAACGGTCGCCCTTGCACAGACGCCCTATGGCGCGTTGCTCACCCCGGATCTTGCCGATCTGCCTCCCGGTGTGCACGGCTTCCACCTGCACCAGCGCCCTTCGTGCGACCCGGCCGAGGAAAACGGCAAGCCTGTGCCGGCCGGTGCCGCCGGGGGCCACTGGGACCCGGCGGCGACCAATGCTCACAAGGGGCCGTATGACGCGGGTGGCCATCGGGGCGACCTGCCAGCGTTGTATGTCGGTGCCGACGGCAAGGCCACGACGCCTGTACTGGCGCCACGGCTGAAGGTAGAAGATTTCAAGGGGCATGCCTTGATGGTGCATGCCGGTGGCGACAACCACAGCGACCATCCTGAAAAACTGGGCGGCGGTGGCGCCCGCGTCGCGTGCGGGGTGGTGCAGTGAACGCATCCCATGCTTACGCAATGTGACATCGCAACGGCCCTCAACAGGCAGGGCTTTTCGGATGTCGGGGCTGCTATGCGGCCCTTTTGCGTAGGCTGAACCTCACGGCTGCGCTCGTGCTATGAAAAATATGTTCAGCCCATAGGCAAATCCTTGCTCGGCCAGGCGCCAGGGGGGCCGGCGCTGAGGTAAGGTGGCAGGAAAAATCCGCTACGCCGTACGCGGCGTCAGAGAGGTGCCTGTGGCTTCCTATACCTTGCGTCAACTCAAGTATTTCGTCACCACGGTGGAGGCGGGCAGCGTCGCCGAGGCATCGCGTCAGTTGTACATCGCACAACCGTCGATCTCCACGGCCATCAAGAGCCTGGAGGAGAGCTTCGGCGTCCAGCTGTTCATCCGCCACCACGCCCAGGGCGTCTCGCTGACGCCCAGCGGCAAGCGCTTCTATGCCAAGACCAAAGCCTTGCTGCAGATGACCCACGAGTTCGAGCAGAACGCCTTGGCTGACAACGACACTGTGGCGGGGCAGATCGATATCGGCTGTTTCGAGACAGTGGCGCCGCTGTACCTGCCCAGGTTGATCGCAGGCTTTCGCGAGCGTTATCCGGGCGTGGACATCCGTCTGCGCGATGGCGAGCAGCAGGACTTGATCCAAGGCCTGACCGCTGGCACGTTCGATCTGGCCTTCCTCTACGATCATGACCTGGACGGCACCATCGAAGCCGAACCCTTGATGCCACCGCAAAAGCCCTATGTGCTGCTGCCGGAGAAACACCGCTTCGCCAGTCAGGCCCAGGTATCGCTGCGTGATCTATGCCCGGAGCCGATGATCCTGCTCGACGTGGCGCCGAGTCGTACCTACTTCGTCAGCCTGTTCAATGAGATGGGCCTGACGCCGAACATTGTCTTCAGTTCGCCATCGATCGAGATGGTGCGGGGGATGGTCGGGCAGGGGTTCGGATTTTCGCTGTTGGTGACCCGGCCACATTCCGAATACACCTACGATGGGCAACGGCTGGTGACGGTGGACATCGCCGAGCCAGTAGCATTGTCGGGCCTGGCGGCAGCACGGTTGAAGCGTGTGCAACTGACCAAGCCTGCGCAGTTGTTCGTCGATTTCTGCCGGGAAGAACTGGCAAAGCTCTGATTTTTCAACCGCCCTGAACAGGAAAGCCCGCTCCCTCAAGGTCACCCAAGTGGGAGCGGGCTTGCCCGCGAGGGGGCTGCCAAGCAGCCCCTGAGATGCTGAGGTGTTACGCCTGATCCGGCACCACGGCGATGACATCGATCTCCATCAGCCATTCAGCTTGGGCCAGGCCTGCCACCACCAGCCCGGTGGAGATCGGGAACACCCCTTTGAGCCATTTGCCGACTTCCTGATACACCGGCTCACGGAAGCGTGGGTCGGTGATGTAGGTGGTGGTCTTGACGATGTGCGACATGTCCGAGCCCGCTTCCTCAAGCAGTTGCTTGACGTTCTTCATCGCTTGCTCGGCTTGGGCACGAGGATCGCCCAGGCCCACCAGGCGGCCTTCGAAGTCGGTGCCGACCTGGCCGCGCACGTAGATGGTGTTGCCGGCGCGCACTGCCTGGCAGAGGTCGTTGTCCAGCGACTGATTGGGATAGGTCGCCTTGGTGTTGAACATGCGGATACGGGTATGGGTAGGCATCAGTGCGCTCCGAGGGTGCTGACTTTCTTGATCGAGGTTGGGGACTGCTCGGCATCCGTTTCACGCTGCTCGCGATCGCGGTAGGCCAGGTAGGTACGTTGGGTGGCGATGTGGCCGGCGACATGCTTGGCGTCGTGCCATACGCCCCAGATGAACGATGAGCCACGGCGCGACAGCCAGGGCAGGCCGAGGAAGTACACGCCAGGCTCGCGGGACACGCCGCGTTGATGCTGCGGCTTGCCATTGGCGTCGAAGGTGTCGACCTGCAGCCAGCTGAAGTCCACGCCGTAGCCGGTGGCCCAGATGATGGTGTTGACGCCAGCCTTGGCCAGGTCGAGTTCACGCAGCGGATTGCTGACGCACTCAGGATCGGGCAGGCGCTTGCGGGCTTCAGGCTCCTCCGGCAGGTCCAGGCCGTTGCGCTCGATGTAGGCATCGGCGGCGTCCAGCAGGGCCAGGTAGTTCTCGTCGCCACGGCGGATGTTGTCGGCAAGATCCGCCTGGAAACGCACCACGCCCTCTTCGAACGACTGGGTCAGGCCGACCAGGGTCATGCCTTGGTGGGCGAGGGCGCGGAAGTCCACGGTATGGCCGCCGCGGGCGCCACTGACGGCGATGGTCACGTGCTCACGGCCAGGTTTGGCGATTTCCGCATCCCATTCACCCAGCACACCCAGCCACCAGCAGAAGTCGCGGTTGCGGTAGGCACGCGGCGGACGGTCGTGGGCGCCCACCGACAGGTACACCTGGCGTCCGGCGCGCATCAGTTCTTCGGCGATCTGCACGCCGGAGGAACCGGCACCGACTACCAGCACGGCGCCTTCGGGCAGTTGCTCGGGGTTGTAGTAGGCCGCCGAGTGGATCTGGTGCAGGCGCTCGTCCTTGGGGGCGATTGCCGGGATCACCGGGCGCTGGAACGGGCCGGTGGCGGCCACCACGCGATTGGCGTAAATCACGCCTTCGTTGGTTTCGATGGTGAAGCCTGGGCGATCAGCGTTGCGCACGACTTTCTTCACGTCGATGCCGGTGCGCACGGGCAGGTTGTACTTGCGGACGTAGCGCTCGAAATAGTCAGCGACTTGGTCCTTGCCAGCGAAGGCGTCTGGGTCCATGTCGAATTCCAGGCCTGGGAAGCGGTCATGCCAGACCGGGCCGTTGGCGACCAGCGAGTCCCAGCGCCCGGTGCGCCAGGCCTCGGCGATGCGCTTGCGTTCCAGCACCAGGTGCGGCACGCCGAGTTTGCTCAGGTGTTCGCTCATGGCCACGCCGGCCTGGCCGGCGCCGACCACGAGGGTGTCGATTTCGATATTGTTCAATGTCATGTCTGAGCCCTTCTTGGAAGGCGGTTTTATTCAGGTCGGTTGGGTACCGCCTTTGCCTGGGGCCAGACTAGGGATGTGCTTTGAATCGCGAAAATATTATTTAGCTAATGCTTGCCTATAAATTACCGAAGGCCTTGAGTGACGGGGCTTTGAGCTATGTTTGTCGGCCTTTGGAAGTGCAATCTTTCTTTATGTTTTATTGCCTTAGTTTTTTCCTTTTCTGGTCCTAGGAAAAAGTTGGTTTCGTGGGCCAATGGCTTCTGCCCAGAATGCCCCCATTCGCGCGAAAAGTTGTTTTCGCAGTGCATTGGACAGACCCACAGGAGCCACAGAACATGACTTTCTCCATCATTGGCCGTTGCCAGGAAACCGGCCAGCTCGGTATCGCCATCAGCTCGTCGAGCATCGCGGTCGGTGCGCGTTGCCCTTGGGTGCGTGCCGGCGTCGGCGCGGTGGCCACTCAGAACATCACCCTGCCTGCGTTGGGCCCGCAGATTCTCGATGCCCTGGAGCAGGGGCAGTTGCCGGCTGCGGCGCTGGACCGGGTGCTCACGGCCAATGGCTGGAGCGAGTACCGCCAGGTGACGGTGATCGACAGCCAGGGGCAGGTGGCCTTGTTCACCGGCAAGGAAGCGCTGGGTGTGCACAACGCGGTGGCGGGCGAGCAGTGCGCGGCGGCGGGCAACCTGTTGTCGTCGATCCACGTGATCGAGGCCATGGTCGCGGCCTTCGAACAAACGGCAGGGCACCTGGCCGATCGTCTGCTGGCGGCCATGCATGCGGCCATGGCCGCTGGTGGCGAAGCGGGGCCGGTGCATTCGGCGGCGATGAAGATCGCCGGTGAGCTGACCTGGCCGCTGGTCGATCTGCGGGTGGACTGGGCGGATGAAGACCCGATCGGCGCCCTGGACAAACTGTGGCAGGACTACCGCCCACAGATGCAGGACTACGTAACGCGCGCGTTGAACCCTACGGCCGCGCCGAGCTATGGGGTGCCCGGCGATGAATGAGTCGAACAGCCGCGAACTGTTGGCCCGGCTGGTGGGGTTCGCCACCGTCAGCCGCGAGTCCAACCTGGAGCTGATCGGCTTCATTCGCGATTACCTGGCCGGGCTGGGTGTGGACTGCGAGTTGTTCCACAACGAAGAGGGCACCAAGGCCAACCTGTTCGCCACCATTGGTCCCACGGACCGTGGTGGGGTGGTGTTGTCCGGGCACACCGACGTGGTGCCGGTCGAGGGTCAGGCGTGGACCGTCGAGCCTTTCACGTTGACCGAACGGGACGGGCGTCTGTACGGGCGTGGCACGGCGGACATGAAAGGCTTCATCGCCTCGGTGCTGGCGGCGGTGCCGGCGTTTCTGGCGCAGCCGTTGAAATGGCCGGTGCACCTGGCGTTTTCCTACGATGAGGAAGTCGGCTGCCTGGGCGTGCGCTCCATGCTGGCTGCTCTCGAGCAACGCCCCCACAAGCCGCGCTTGTGCCTGATTGGCGAGCCCACCGAGCTCAAGCCTGTGCTGGGCCACAAAGGCAAGCTGGCCATGCGCTGCCAGGTGCATGGCGCCGCGTGCCATTCGGCGTACGCGCCCTATGGGGTCAATGCGATCGAATACGCCGCGCGCCTGATCGGCAAGCTCGGCGAGATCGGCGATGGCCTGGCGCGTCCCGAGCACCACGACGAGCGCTTCGACCCACCGTTCTCCACCGTGCAGACCGGCGTGATCAAAGGGGGGCGGGCGTTGAACATCGTCCCGGCCGAATGCGAGTTCGACTTCGAAGTGCGTGCCTTGCCGGGCTTCGAGGCCCAGGCCGTGGCCGACCAGTTACAGACCTACGCCCAGACCGAGCTGTTGCCGCGCATGCGCGCGGTCAGTGCTGACAGTGACATCCGTCTGCAACCGCTCAGTGCCTACCCCGGCCTGGCGACCCCGGCAGACAGCGAAGCGGCGCAACTGGTGGCGATGCTCAGTGGCTCTGATGACTTCGGCACCGTGGCGTTCGGTACCGAGGGCGGGTTGTTCGATCAGGCGGGAATAGCGACGGTCGTCTGCGGGCCTGGCAGCATGGACCAAGGGCACAAGCCCGATGAGTTCGTCAGTGTCGAGCAGTTGAAGGCGTGCGATGCAATGTTGCTTCGCCTGGTCGAGCATCTGAGCGAGGCTCGATAGATCGTGGGGGCGCGCTGCGCCCCTTTCGCGACAAAAGTGCAAACGATCAGAAGCTGGCCTTGACCTGCAATCCCACCACCAACGCATTGTCGATGCTCTGCCCGGAGAATGCGCCCGGCTCGATGATGTACTGCACATCTGGACGCAGGTTCAGCCAGGGCGTGGCCTGGTAACCGTAGCTCAGCTCGATCAACTGTTCGGCGCTGTCCAGGTGGGGGAAGTCCTGCCCGGCGGCCTGGGCGGCGTCTTCGAGTACATCGCGGCTGCGCGGGTTGGGCACGGCGCGCCCGTAGCCCAGGGCCAGGGTGTCGCGCGGGCGGCCTTCGAACGGCTTGTACAGCACGACGCCTGCGCCATACCACTTGGTGAATGGCGAGGCCGCTTTGCTCGAGGCGGAGTATTGGCCGAAGGCATGCAGGCTGCGTCCGGCCAAGGCCGCGTCGTTCCACACGGCCTGGTCGATCAGCAGGTAATGGCCGCCGCGACCGGACACCTCGTCATTGCTGCCGATGCGTTTGGCGTCGGAGCTGTCGTAGTAGTAGCCAAGCTTGTACTCACCAGGCAGCTCGCCTTGCAGCTTGTACACCAGCTCGACCGGTACCACGGTGCCGGTGGTGTGTTTGGGCCCCAGGTGCCAGGCGCGGCTGGCGTTGCCGTTGCTCTCGGGATCGACGTTGAACGCTGCGACACGCAATTGCCAGGCCGGTGACAGGTCGTATTTGACCCGCACGCCCAGGTGGGCGTTGGGGTAGTTGGTCCAGCCGCTGCCGCCAGACATGTTCAATGGATGGCCGCAGAAACCGGCGTTCATGAAGTTGCACAGGATGCCGCTGTCGAGCCCGCCCAGGTCGTTGCCCATGGCCATGTAGCCCAGCTTGACGTTCAGTGCCGGGGTGAACAGGGTGCGCTCATAGCTCAGTTCGGTCAGGCGGGTGTAGAGACCGCCGTAGTTTTCCTGGATCGGCAGCCGGTTGCCCACCAGGTCCTCGGAGGCGCTGTTGCCGCGGCGGTCGTTTACCGTCAGCTGAACCTTGCCAGCGTTGTCCAGGCCGTACAGCTTCGAGAGATCGAACTGCACGCCGAGCTTGAGGTTCTGCGAGTAGCGTGCCGAGCGGTGCAGGCCGCCGTGGGTGTTGTAGGCGGTTTCACCGCTGTAGTCGCCGGTGAACGTGATGCCGTCTTCCTCGAGCTGGTGGCGCAAGCCGCCCCAGTCGCCGGTCAGGGTGTTGCGGGTCATCAGGTCGCCGTCAGCCAGGGCGGTGGTGCTGGCCAGGGCCAGCGCAAGAGCGGGGGTGAAGCGAATAACGCGGGGCATTACGGAGTCTCGGGTTGTCAGTGAGGGCCCATTCGTGGGTGAACCGCTGCTACAAAGGCGGCATCGAGCCTTTGTGGCAGTAGTTCACCCACCAAGGGTGCGACGCGGTCTCTGTGGGGGCGGGTTTACCCGCGAAGAAGACGGCGCGGTTTATGGCAGGGCATATGCCATCACGTAGTCGCCCCGGTCAGGGGACTGCCGCGCCCCGCCCGCAGTGACCACCACATACTGCTTGCCCGTCTTGGGCGAGACGTAAGTCATCGGGCCGCCCTGGCTGCCGACAGGCAGGCGGGCCTTCCAGATCTCGTTGCCATTGCCGCTGTCGTAGGCGCGCAGGTAGAAGTCCTGGGTGCCGGCGATGAACACCAGGCCACCTTGGGTGGACAGCGTGCCGCCGAGGGTCGGCAGGCCGATCTTGATCGGCAGGTGCATGCGGATGCCCAGGGGGCCGGTGTCCTCGACAGTCCCTACCGGTACCTGCCAGGCGATCTGACGGGTCTTCATGTCGATGGCGGTCAGGGTGCCGAAAGGCGGTGCCTGGCACGGGATGCCCGCCACCGACAGGAAGCGGTTCTTGTTCACCGCATAGGGGGTACCCTTGAGGGGAACAGCGCCCATCCCGGTGTTCAGCGCTTCACCACCAGAGGTGGCCTGGCCTTTGTTTTGCGAAGGGATCATCTGGATCCACAGGCCCAGGCGCATGTCGTTGACGAAGATGAAACCATGCACCGGGTCGGTGGAGATGCTGCCCCAGTTCATGCCACCGAGCGAGCCTGGGAAGCTCAACGAAAGATCGGTGCCGGGTGCGGTGTACAGGCCGTCGTAGCGCATTTTCTTGAAGTCGATGCGGCACAGCAGTTGGTCATACGGGGTGGCGCCCCACATGTCCGATTCGGTCAGGGTCTGCGCGCCGATCTGCGGCATGCCGACCGATTTGGGCTGGGTCGGGGAATACGGCTCGTTGGGGATGTTGCTCGGCTTGACCGGCACTTCGTCGACCTGGGTCAGCGGCTTGCCGGTGGCACGGTCGAGCACGTAGATCTGTCCGGCTTTGGTGCCGATCACCACAGCCGGGACGGTCTTGCCATTGTCCTGGGTGAAGTCGATCAGGCTCGGCTGCATGGGCAGGTCGAAGTCCCACAGGTCATTGTGCACGGTCTGGAACACCCACTTCTGGTTGCCGGTGGTGGCGTCCAGGGCCAGCACCGAGGCCCCATAGGTGTGGTCCAGCTCGCTGCGCTCGACACCATAGATGTCGGTGGAGGAGCTGCCCATCGGCAGGAAGACCGTGTTCATCGCCGGGTCATAGGACATCGGGGCCCAGCTGTTGGGCGTGCTGCGCACGTAGGTGCGGTCACCCTGCGGGGCATTGCGCTCCTGCGGGTTGCCCGGGTCGAACGCCCAGCGCATCTGCCCGGTGATAACGTCGAAGCCGCGGATCACGCCGCCTGGCATGTCAGTCTGGACGTTGTCGGCCACCCGACCGCCGACCACGACGGTGGTGCCGGCCATCAGCGGGGCGGAGGACAGTTGGTAGTAGGAGTCCGGCACATTGCCCAGACCGGCCTTGAGGTCGACCTGGCCGTTGTTGCCGAAGCCTTCGCAGAACGCGCCGGTGTCGGCATCGACAGCGATCAGGCGGCCATCGATGGTGTTGGTCAGCAGTCGGCGCTGGCAGCTGGCACCCGCCGGGATGCTGGCAGCGACGATCGGCGAGCTGTTGGGCTGGGTCGGCTGGGCGATCTTGGCGCTGGCGTCGAAATAGGCCATGCCCCGGCAACGCTGCCAGACCTTGGACTGGGCGTTGATCGCGTTTTTCCAGAGCTCCTTGCCGGTGTCCGCGTCCAGCGCGATCAGGTTGTTGTGCGGGGTGCAGATGAACACCTTGTCGCCCACCTGCAGCGGGGTCAGCTGGTCTTCGGCACCGTTGCCGTCGCTCAGGGCGATGTCGCCGGTGTGGTAGGTCCAGGCGACCTTGAGCTTGTTGACGTTGTCACGGTTGATCTGGTCCAGCGCGGCGAAGCGGCTGCCGCCTTCGGTGTTGCCGTAGTGAGCCCAGTCTTTCTGTGCCTGGCCGGGCTCGACCGGGGTCATGCCCGGGCCTTTACCGGTGGGGGCGACGCTGGGGTGGGCGACGAACATGTTGCCAACGCCAACTGCCAAGGCGATGGCCAGCACCCCGGCCACTGCGTAGGCGCCACGGCCGGTGCTGCCACCGCTGGCGCGCACCAGCATCGGATAGACCAGCGCCACCACCAGGCCGATGGCCGAGAACATGAACAGCCGCGAGAACAGCGGCCAGAACGTAAAGCCTGCATCGAGCACGGCCCAGATCGCGGTGGCGACCAGGAAGGCGGCGAACAGCCAGGCGCCGGCTGGCTTGCGGCGGGCGATGAGCACGCCGGCAATGGCCATGGCCAGGCCGCCGAGCAGGAAGTACCAGGAACCTCCCAGGCCGGCCAGTTTGATGCCGCCGGCGGCCAGGAGCAGGCCGAGCAGGGCGATGATCACGCCGAGCCCGACCAAGATGAATGTTGAGGCGCCAGAGGCGCGGGGTGTCTGTGTCATTGCCAGGGATCTCGCAGGTGGGACTCTGCGCAGTTTAGGCCCTTAGCAAGCTAATTAACAAGTTGGTACATTATTTTTCAGGGCAGATTGTCGCAGGTCTTGATCAATAAAACATCGATAAAAAGATTAGATCATGCAGGTAAAATCGCCAAAGAAAGCCCTGTGAGTACGCAAAAGGTTTTTACTGTGAAGCAATGGATTCGGGGCGGCGCAGTCCTTCCATCAAGCACTTGAGGGCCGTCTTGACCCGTTCTGCCGCCTGTTGCGGGTCGTCCTGGGCAATCACCCACATGCCGCTGTCGCCCATGGCTCCATTGATCAGATGCGCCATCGCCACCGGGTCGAAGTCACGCAGTACGCCGGCCTGCTGCAGGTCCATCAATCCAGCGGCCATGGGGCCGATGTAGCTTTCTTCTTCGAGTTCACGCAGGCGGGGGCCGAGCACGGCGGGGGCATCCTGCAGCAGGATCCGGCGCAAGGCAGGGTCGTGGAGCAGGTCGTAGTAGTGCAGGCAGGTGTCCAGGTAACCCTCCCACGGATCGGTATGGGTGGCGAAACGCTCATCGAGCGCCTGATTGATCTCCTCGAGCAGATGGGTCACCACCGCGGTGAACAGTCCGGCCTTGCCGCCGAAATGATGATGCAAGGCACCCCGGGTGAGATCGGCCTCGGCGCAGAGTTCGTCCATGACCACGGCGGTGAAGCCCTTTTCAGCAAATTGGCGGCGGGCCACAGCGATCAGTCGCTCGGTGGTTTCGGCGCTCATGGCGGCGCGGGTACGACGAGGGGCAGGCATCGGCAACTCCAGGGAAATACGATGAGCGCAAATTAGCATACGTTGCGTATGTCAATAAGGGGTATTAGCATACGCGGCGTATGCTAATTGGAGGTTTTCCCATGTCTGCGTCCTTGTCGCACCCTCAACGCACTTGGCTTGCCGAGCTGCCAGGCTTGCTGCGCCTGGCTTTGCCGCTGGTGCTGGGCCTTTCGGCCAGTGAGCTGATCAGCCTCACGGACACGTTGATGCTGGCCTCGCTGGGGACGCTGGTGCTGGCCTGCGTGTCGCTCACGGCCAGTGCCGGGTTGATCTTCCACGCCGGGCTCTACGGGATGCTCGCCACCCTCAGCGTGCGGGTGGGTCATGCCTTCGGTGCCGGCGATGCCGACACCGTGGCACGTACATTGCGAGCGGGGCTGGGTTACGGCCTGTTGGTCGGTATCCTCGGCTGCCTGGCGATGCTCGGCATCCTGCCGGTGCTGCAATGGGCCGGCGTGCCGTTGCCGGACGTAAAACTGCTGACGCCGTACTGGCAGGCCATGGCGGTGTTCTTGATCCCGTTCTGCCTGGCCGTGGTATTCAAGGACGTGCTTGAAGCCATCGGTCGTCCGTGGGTGGCGGTGCTGGTGGTGATGAGTGCGGTGCTGTTCAACATCCCCTTGAGCTATGGCCTGATCCACGGCCACTTCGGCCTGCCGGCGCTGGGCTTGATGGGCGCTGGTATCGCCAGTGTGCTGGCCGAATCCCTGGCGGTGCTGCTGGCGTTTGCCTATTGGCGGCTGGCGCCTTCGCTGTCGGCCTACCGACAAACGCCCTTGGGCCCGCGACTGGCGTGGCGCACGCTGATGGGGGAGGGCTGGCCGCTGGGGTTGGGATACTTGGCCGAGGCTGGCGCCGTAGTGATCGCGGCCTGGATGCTGGGCTGGCTGGGCACCGCGGCGCTGGCCGCCAACCAGGTGGTGCAATCGATCGGCTCATTGCTGTACATGTTGCCGTTGGGCATGGCGGCGGCGGTGAGCATCCGCATCAGCCAAGCCCAGGGGCGTGGCGAAACCGCGCGGCTCAAAGCCATTGGCAGCGCCACGTTCATCAGCGTCAGCGCCTGGATGGTGGCCAGTACCTTGCTGTTGGTGGTGTTTGGCCGGGCGATCGCCGAGGCCATGAGCGACGACCCTCAGGTGATCGCCATCGCCGTGCCGATGTTCGTGGTGGTCGCGACCATGCAGATCGCCGATGGCTTGCAGTCCACGGCGCTGGGCGCCTTGCGTGGATTGCAGGACTACCGCTGGCCGGTGGGCGTGACCTTGATCAGCTATTGGCTGCTGGCGCTGCCGCTCAGCTATAGCCTGGCGTTTCATTCGCCGTTGGGCCCGGTCGGGGTCTGGGTCGGTTTTGCCTGCGGCCTGGCGGTGGCGGCGGTGATGCTGCCCTGGCGCTTCTACCGGCTGCAGGGTGGGCCAACCGGGGTTGTTCAACTTCAGCTGCCGTAGAACACTGCCAGCCATACCGTGGCGATGCCGGCCTCGGTCCACTCCACCCGGTGCCGGCAATGGGCCGGGATGTCCAGGTGATCGCCGGGGCGCAGCAGCCGCGCTTGTGGCTCGTGTTCAAGCCTGAGCCCAGCACTGCCGCTGAGCAGCAGCACCCATTCACCTTCGGCCTGGTCGTACCAGAAGCCAGGCGGGCTGGCCTGGCCACTGGAGACGATGCGCTCGATGCGAATGCCCGGACGATTGAGCAGTGCATCGAATTGCTCGGCAGCGTGTGGGTCAAAGGGGGGAAGGTCGATGAACAGGTTGTCGGGCATGGGGGCCTCGCGCGTTACGCTCGTCAGGCCCCTGAGTGTAGCCCCGGCTTAACGGCCCAGCGGCAGCGCCACGCCGATCAGCGCGAACAACGTCCCGCAGCAGCGATTGAAGCCGCGGCCGCCCTTCGCCAGCCAAGGGCGCACGCGGAAGGCCAGGCGTGCCAGCAGGTACTCGACCACGAACTCCACGCTGGCAAAGGTCGCCGCCATGATCACGAACTGCATCGCCAGCCCGCGCTGTGGGTCGATGAACTGCGGCAGAAAGGCACCATAGAACAACAACACCTTGGGGTTGGCCATGGCCGACAGAAAGCCCTGGCGGAACAGCCCGCCATTGCCCAGTCGCGCGGCGCCCTCGGCAAGCTCCAGGCACATCGCCGGGCTGCGCCAGAGCTGGATGCCCAACCACAGCAGATAGGCTCCGCCCACCCATTTGAGCACCTGCAGCAGTGAGGCTGAGGTGTGCAGCAGCGCACTGAGGCCAAACATCGCCAAGGCGATCAGTGCGCTGAAGCCGAACACGCCGCCAACGATGGTGAACAAGGTGCGACGGGCCCCGTAGAGTGCTCCGTGAGTCAGGGCCAGCAGGCTGTTCGGACCAGGGGTCAGGGACAAGCCGATGCTGGCCAGCAGGTAAATGAGCCAGGTATCCAGTGCCATGGGTAATGCCTTTGGGTGTGAAGAGCGCCAGTCTAGGGTAAGCGTCGGGATTCATAAGGTAGTATCTGGACATCCTGCGGTTATTTATGGACGCGCCTTGCATGACCCCTGACATCCGCCTGTTGATCGTGCCCTTGCCGGAATTTGCCTTGCTGCCGTTCGGTGCCTTCCTCGACAAGCTGCGCTTTAGCGCCGACGACGAAGACTACAGTCGCCAACGCTATTGCAGCTGGACATTGCTCGGCTTGACCGCCGATCCCGTGCCCTCGAGCAGTGGCGCTGTGGTTCAGGTACAGGCCACGGCGCAATCGGTGGATTTCAAGGGCCATGACTATCTGGTGCTGTTCGGCGGGCGCAGTGCCGCGGCCACGGCAGCACTGGCGCCGCGCTACCAAGCCCTGCTCAAGCGCGCTGCTCGGGCGGGGGTGAAGCTGGTGTGCGTCGACAATGCGGTGTTTCTGCTGGCGGCCTGCGGTTTGCTCGAGGGGCACAAGGTGGTGGTGCATTGGCGGCACGAGGCAGAGTTTCGCGCGTCGTTTCCCTCTGTGCAGGTGCTGCGCGAGCAGCTGTTTTGTATCGATGGTGCGCGGATCTCCTGCGCCGGGGGAACGGCGGCCATCGACCTGGCGGTGGCGCTGTTGTCGCGCGCCTGTGGCCGGGCGCGGGCACTCAAGGGCTTGGCTGACATGCTCGTGGACGAGACCCGTGACAGCCGCCACGCCTTGCGCTCGCTGGAACAGGGACCAGGCCAGGGACGTGCGGTGCAACGGGCGACCGCGTTGATGCGTCATCACCTGGGGTCGCGTCTGACGCTTGAACAACTGGCGGTGGAGCTGGGGATCAGCCGGCGTCAGCTGGACCGCCAATTTCAGGCCAGCCATGGCATGAGTGCCAAGGCCTGGTGGCTCGAGATGCGCCTGCAGCAGGCGCGCTGGCGGTTGCTCAACTCAAGCCACGGCTTGGCGCAGATCGCCGACGAAGTCGGGTTGGGGGATGTCAGTTACTTGGGCAAATGCGTACGGCGCAGGTTTGGCTGTACGGCGTTGGCGCTGCGCGCCTCGGGAAGGCTAGGGGAGTGAGTCTCCCCCAGCGTTGCAAACACACCCACGGCAATCATTGCGGCGAACCGAACAACCCGGTCCAGTAGATCCCCGCGTCGCTCTTGGGGTCCACCGCATAGGCCGCGCCCAGCTCGGTGAAGTCGGGGTTCATTAGGGTGGCACAGTGGCCGGGGCTGGCGAGCCAGCCGTCGACTACTTTGTTTGCCGTGTCACGGCCCGCGGCGATGTTCTCACCGATCTGCCGGTACAGGTAGCCGGCCAGTTCTGCCCGGTCGCCAGGGGTGCGGCCATCGCGGTCGATATGGTCGAAGAAGTTCTGGTTGGCCATGGCTCGGGTGTGGTTGGCAGCGACACCGGCCAGGGTGTTGTTCCAGCTCAGCGCCGGGGCTGCGGCAAAGGGTTGCCCACCGCATTGGCGCGGCGCCTTGCGCGCGGTGTTGATCGCTTGCAGCAGTTTCTGGCCTTCGGCCTGCCAGTCACCCAGGCGTCCGCTGAGCAGAGGGCGGGCCAGGACGATGCGCCAGTCCCGGCCTTCCTGGCTGACACCGATATCGACGAATTGTGGGTCGAGCACCACCTGGCAGAAGCTTTCTTCGATGGCGTTCATCGCCGCCCGGGCATCGCGTGGGCCGGACAGGCTGATGGCCTGGACATTGACCATGGGGTAGGCGGCGCGGCTCATGGCCTGTTGCAGGTCGCGGGTGCCCTCCGGCGAAAGGGCAAGGCGGGTGTCGCTGTTGAGCGGTGGCAGCTCCAGCGAGGCTTCGCCACCACAGCGCTGGGCCTGGCTGCGGTAGGCATTGATCGACTCGATCAGTTGTCCTTCTTCACCGGTAAAGGCCAAGGCGCTGATCGAGGCAACAAGGCCCAGCGTCAGGGCGGCAAAGCGGGCAACGGATGACAGGACGCGCATGAAAATCTCCCTATGACTGGCAGCGCCTAGCTGCCCATCCTACACAAGCACACGGCGTTTGGCCCCGCTTTGTGCATGGCGAAAAAACGGCCGGCAATCGATTGCAGACGGCAAAAGAGGGGGTAGACCCCTGCCTGCGCGAAAAGTGCGGTGGTCGATGCAAGAAGCCAATCGCAAGGTGCTCATGAAGTTGGACAGGGAAAGATCTATGCTTGCTCCATGACCTTCGACGAGCGCCCACTTCGACAACCCTGCCCACCGGCACTCTGCGATTGCGGGCGCGAGCGGCTGCACGAAGGTCCGCCCCAGGCCCAGCGGATCCTGCTGCTGACCCGCCAGGAAGAAAAGCGCCTGCTAGAGCGCCTGGAGCACCTCAAGGATCTGGATGATCTCGAGCGTCTGCAGGTGCGTCTGTACGAGCAACTGGGGATCCGTGTGCGTATCGCCCCTGGCTACAACGAGGTTCGCACCATGCGTGGCATCAGCATCGAGCTGGAAGAGCAGCCCGGCCTGTGCCGCAAGACCCGCCAGGCCATTCCGGCCGCCATCCGACGAGGCCTGGAGCGCAACCCGCAGGTGGCCTTCCGCCTGCTCGATGCCCACGACCTGTTGCGCGACGCTTGACCCTCAGCGCATCGCCGCCAGCTTGATCCCGAACCCCACCAGGCACGCGCCGGCCAGGCGCTCCAGCAGGTTGGACACCCGTGGATTGGCGCGCATGCGTTCGGCCAGGTGGTGGGTCAACAACACGGCGATCAGGCCGTACAGGAAGGTCAACCCGGCCACGGTCACCGCCATGAAGGCAAAGGTCACCACGCCTTGATGGCGCACCGGGTCGACGAACAATGGGAAGAACGCCATGTAGAACATGATCGCTTTGGGATTGAGCAGGGTGATCATCATGGTCTGGCGCAGATAGTGCCCGCTGGCCATGCGGCTTTCGCGCGCAGCGGTCCCCGGTTTGCTCAGCACCATGCGCAGGCCCAGCCAGGCCAGATAGGCCGCCCCTGCCCACTGCACCACATGAAAGGCCGCCGGGTAGGCCGCCAGCAGCGTGGCGACGCCGGCCACCGCCAACCACATCAAGACCTGATCACCCAGGATCACGCCCACGGTCGCAGCCAGCCCGCCCTTGATGCCGCCCTTGCTGGTGGCGGTGATCAGCGCGAAGTTGCCGGGCCCGGGAATGGCCAGGAGGATGAGAAACGCAATAACGAATGCACCGTAGTCGGTTACGCCGAGCATGGGGAATCTCCGCAGTGGGGCTCTGCCGGGGGAATCTGGAGTTATGCCATTGTCTGTGCCGCTTGCAAAGGATCGACGGCGACTAATTTTCGCTGAGAGTCCTTCGTTTCAAGGGAAGCCGCCCTGCGCCCCGCGTAGCGGCCTCAATCATTCAAGGAGACAGGCAATGACGTCCGTATTCGATCGCGACGATATCGTGTTCCAGGTAGTGGTCAACCACGAAGAGCAATACTCCATCTGGCCTGACTACAAGGCGATCCCCAACGGCTGGCGCGCGGCAGGCAAGAGTGGCCTTAAGAAAGACTGCCTGGCCTACATCGATGAGGTCTGGACCGACATGCGGCCGTTGAGCCTGCGCCAGAAGATGGCCCAAGCCCAGGTTCAATGAGGCATCGTCTGTGAATGCAGTGAATCTGCTGTGCCTGCCGTACTCCGGTGCCAGCGCCATGGTCTACAGCCGTTGGCGCCGAAAGGTGCCGATCTGGCTGCAGGTGTGTCCAGTGGAACTGCCCGGCCGGGGCATGCGTCTGGGCGAGCCGTTGCAGACCGACATGCAGGCCTTGGCGCGGCAACTGGCCGTCGAGCACCGCGCCTCGGCCAGTGCGCCCTATGCCTTGTTGGGCCATAGCCTGGGCGCGTTGCTGGCCTTCGAGCTTGCCCATGAGTTGCAGGCCTTGGGCTGCCCGCCGCCGCTTGCGTTGTTTGCCTGCGGTACCGCGGCGCCGAGCCGCCGTGAGGACTATGACGGTGTGCAATGGCGCGAGCCGCGGCGCGATGATGAACTGATCGCAGAGCTACGCAAGCTGCAGGGCACGCCGGAAGAGGTGCTGGCCAACCAGGAACTGATGAGCCTGACTTTGCCGATCCTGCGTGCGGATTTTCTGCTCTGCGGGCGCTATGCCTACCGCCAGCGTCCGGCCTTGAGCTGCCCGCTGCATGTGTTGGGCGGTGAGAACGACCGGGCGAGCCAGGAACAATTGCAGGCCTGGGGTCTGGAAACGCAGGGGGCGTTCACCCTCAATGTCTTCCCGGGTGGCCACTTCTTCATTCACGAGCACGAAGACCGGGTGCTTGGCGTCTTGGCTCAGGCCCTGGCGCCCCTTCGACGCTGCGCCTGATTGACGTCGCCGTTTGCCTCGGCCAGCCTAGTGGGCTTTGCAGCCCACCCTGGGCTGCCCACTTTCCCAGGCAAGGGGCTGACAATGCTGATCGATCCTCGCAAGGCCACGCTGTTGGTCGTCGATATCCAGGAAAAACTCATCAATGCCATGAGCGACCCCGAAGGCACCCGGGCCAGGGCTCGCTGGCTGTTGGCGGCGACCGCCGAGCTGGAACTGCCGACGGTGATCTCCGAACAGTACCCCAAGGGCCTTGGCCCGACCCTGGCCGAACTCAAGGCTGCATCGCCAGCGGCGCAGATCGTGGAAAAACAGCATTTCTCCTGCGTGGCCGCCGAATGTTTGCCGGCCAGCCTGATGGCGCGC
Source organism: Pseudomonas sp. NY15354 (assembly GCF_048068075.1). Taxonomy (NCBI): domain Bacteria; kingdom Pseudomonadati; phylum Pseudomonadota; class Gammaproteobacteria; order Pseudomonadales; family Pseudomonadaceae; genus Pseudomonas; species Pseudomonas sp. NY15354. The sequence goes on along the minus strand of NZ_JBLUPV010000038.1, from coordinate 27,017 downwards.
GAGCAGGTGATCGTCTGCGGTATGGAGACCCACGTCTGCGTGTTGCAGACTGTGCTCGGCCTGCTGGCCCTGGGCAAGCAGGTGTTCGTGGTCGAGGATGCCTGCGACAGCCGCAGCCTCGCCAGCAAGGCGGCGGGCCTGGCACGCATGCGCGATGCCGGGGCGCAGGTGGTGACCCGTGAGATGGTGTTGTTCGAGCTGATGGGCAGTGCCGGCCATCCGTTGTTTCGCCACCTGAGCAAGACCTACCTGGTGGGCGAGCAGCCTTGACGGCCCGGGTGAGCGGCAGGCTGGCCGCACTCGGCTTGGTGGTGCTGGGAGTATTGCAAGGGTGTACGACTTCGCCTGAAGTGTCCGAGGCCGATCCGGTCCAGGTGCAGGCCCAGGTCAAGCGCCTGCTGCCGGCATCGATCAAGGACAGAGAGGGCTGGGCGCGGGACATCCAGACCGCCTTCAATGCCCAACGCATCAATCCGAGCAAGAGCAATCTGTGCGCGGTATTGGCAGTGACCGAGCAGGAATCGACGTTCAATGCCGACCCGCAGGTGCCAAACCTGGGCCGCATTGCCCGCGAAGAGATCGATCGGCGTGCTGCGCGACTGCACATCCCCAAGTTGTTGGTCGATGGGGCGTTGAAGACCCCGTCGGGCAATGGCCAGACCTACCAGCAGCGCTTGATGGCGGTACGCAGCGAGAAGCAACTGAGCGGGCTGTTCGATGACTTCATCGCCGGTCTCCCGCTGGGGCGTACGTTGCTGGGCGGTCTGAATCCGGTCAGGACCGGTGGGCCGATGCAGGTCAGCATCGATTTCGCTGAACGCCATGCCAAGGATTACCCCTACAACTATGAGGGTACGATTCGCCAGGAAGTATTCACCCGTCGCGGCGGGCTGTACTTTGGCATCGCCCATCTGCTGGGGTACCTCAGCCATTATCAGCGCCAGCTGTATCGCTTCGCAGATTTCAACGCCGGGTGGTACGCCAGCCGCAATGCAGCATTCCAGGCTGCGCTGAGTCGGGCGAGCGGGGTGACACTGGCGCTCGATGGCGACCTGATTGCACCGGGCTCGATCATGCCAGGCACCACGGAGCAGGCGGCGCGCAAGCTCGGCGCCAAGCTCGGGCTGCGCAACCCGCAGATCCGTAGCCAGCTGGAGAAGGGCGACAGCCTCGCGTTCGAAGACACCGACCTGTATCAAGGCGTGTTCGCCCTGGCGGATGCCAAGGCGGGCAAACCGTTGCCACGGGCGGTGCTGCCGGGGATCGAGCTCAAGAGCCCGAAGATCACCCGCAAACTGACCACGGCATGGTTTGCAGGGCGGGTGGATGAGCGTTATCAGCGCTGCATGAAGCGTTGAGCTTCGTTTCTTGGGGCCGCTACGCGGTCCCAAGGCTCAACGCCGCGGCTGCCCATAGGCCTGGCTGATGCGGTCGATGACCATGGCCAGGGCGACGATCGCAAGCCCCGCTTCCACGCCCTGGCCGACATTGAGCGTCTGGATCCCGGCCAGCACATCCTCGCCCAGGCCGCGGGCGCCGATCATCGAGGCCACCACCACCATCGACAAGGCCATCATCACCGATTGGTTGAGCCCGGCCATGATGCTCGGCAGCGCCAGGGGCAGGGCGATGCGGCGCAGCCGTTGCCAGCGGCTGGCGCCTAGCCCGTGGGCTGCCTGCAGCAATGACGGGTCGATCTGGGCCAGGCCCAGCTCGGTCAGGCGCACCAGCGGCGGCAAGGCATAGACCAGGGTGGCGAACACGGCCGGGACCTTGCCCAGGCCGAACAGCATCAGCACCGGGATCAGGTACACGAACGCCGGCAGGGTCTGCATCACGTCGAGCACTGGCAATACCAGGCGCCGCGCCAAGGGGCGGGTCGCCAGGAGCACCCCCAGCGGTACCCCGATCAGCACACACAAACCGGTACTGACCAGCACCAGTGCCAGGGTCTGCAGCAGCTTGTCCCATAAACCGAGCATACCGATCAGCGCCAGCAGGGCACTGAGTACCAGCGCCCGGATCAGGCTGCGGCTGGCGTGCCAGGCGAGCAGGCCGACCAGCAGGAGCAACAGCCACCAGGGCAGCAGACGCAACAGGTTTTCCAGGCCCACCAGCACGCGCAGCAAGTGGTCGGACAGGCTGCGTAGCTGATCGCCATAGTGCAGCACTAGCCAATCGACCAGGCGGTTTACCCAGTCCGCGAAGGAGAATTGCAGGGCGTCGGGAAACCCTGCGCTCACAGCGCACCCTCGACGTTGGCGACGGCCTCGGCGGGCAGCCAAGCCTTCCAGACCGTCGGGTTGTCCCGCAGGAACATCAGGGCAGCGTCACGCGGCGGCTGGCGGGTTTCGCTCATGTGGGCCAGGGCTTTGTTCAGCCGATCGATGGGCAGGTCGACTTTCTCGAACACTGCCACCAGGTCCGGGTAGTGCTCACGAAATGACGCCGAGACCCCGATCGACAGCTTGGCGGGCAATGACCGGCTGCCTTTGGGGTGCGGGTTTCTCGCATCGGTGAGGGTGGCCCAGGCCGCTGCGTCGAACGGTGGTTCTTCGAGGCGGATCAGATCGTAGCGGCCCATCAATGGCGTAGGGCTCCAGTAATAGAACAGCACCGGCTGGCCGCGGCGGATCGCCGAGCCGATTTCGGCGTCCAGCGCGGCGCCTGAGCCACTGCGGAAATTGTTGTAGAGCGTGTCCAGGCCATAGGCCTTGAGCTTCTGGCTGTTGACCGTTTCGGAGGTCCAGCCGCTGGGGCTGTTGAGGAAGCGGCCCTTTTCCGGCGTCTCTGGATCGCGAAACACCTGGGGGTAGCGCTTGAGGTCGTCGACGCTGCGCAGCTCCGGCGCCAGCGGCTTCAGGTTGCGGGCCGGGTCGCCTTTGATCACATAGGCCGGTACCCACCAGCCTTCTTCGGCATTTTTCACGGTGTCGCCCAGGGCGAACACCTGGCCGGCCTGCTCGGCCTTGACCCAGGCAGGGCTGCGTCCGGCCCACTCTTCGGCGATCACCTGCAGGTCATTGCGCGCCAGGGCCACTTCCATGCTGACGGTACTGCCGGGGAGGGTGTCGGTGGGGTAGCCAAACCCGTGCTCGACGATCAACCGCAGGATCTCGGTGGTCAGTGCGCCGCTTTCCCAGCCAATGGCGCCGAAGTGGATAGGCGCGCGCTCGTCGGCGGCCGCGCTGTCGGTGCTGGCCAGGCCCACGGCGAGCAGCAGGCCGGCCAGCAGCGTTGGAATTCTCTTCATTGGCGCCTCGTCGGTTGCCGGTCCTTGGGTTCGGGCAAGTGTAGACGACGAGGTTACGAGGGCTTGTGGCTCGCCTTTTCGCGGTTTTACTCACGAAGCAGACTCCACAGGGGATGGCACCGGCTTTGCCGGTGTTCGCGGGTAAATCGGAGCGCCGAACCGCCGCGAAGGGCCGCAGAGCGGCCCCGGCATTGGACGGTTCAGACGCGGAACTGGTCCATCAACCGCTGCTGCTGGTTGGCCAGGTCGTTGAGCGACTGGCTCACCCGCGCCGACTCGTTGGCCTGGCCGGACAGCGACTCGGTGACGTCGCGAATGGTCGCGACATTGTTGTTGATCTCTTCGGCTACCGCGCTCTGCTCCTCGGCGGCCGAGGCGATCTGCAGGTTCATGTCGGTGATCACCGTCACGGCCTGGCCGATGCGCTGCAAGGCAGTGACCGCCTGGCCGACCTGCTCGACGCCGCCCTGGGCCTGGCGGTGGCTGTTGTCCATGGCGCCGACCACCTCCTGGGTGCCGGCCTGCAGGGCCTCGATCACCTGGCGGGTTTCCTCCACCGATTCCTGGGTGCGGCGAGCCAGGTTGCGCACTTCGTCGGCGACCACGGCGAAACCACGCCCGGCCTCGCCGGCGCGGGCGGCCTCGATGGCGGCGTTGAGGGCCAGCAGGTTGGTCTGTTCGGCGATCGAGCGGATCACCTCCAGCACCGAGCCGATCTTCTCGCTGTTCTGCGCAAGGCCCTGGACCTGGGCCATGGCGCCGCTCATGTCGGCGGCCAAGGCGTCGATGCTGTTGGTGGTGCGGTCGATCACCGCCAGGCCTTCGCGGGTCGCCTGATCGGCGTCGCGGGCGGCCTGGGCGGCCTGGGCGGCGCTGCGGGCGACATCCTGGGCGGTGGCGCTCATCTCGTGGGACGCGGTGGCCACCTGGTCGACCTGGCGATACTGCTGCTCCATGCCCGAGCTGGTCTCGGCGGCAATGGCCGCGGATTGGTCGGCGGTGCCTCGGGCAGCCTGAACCGAGGTTTTCACGTCGGCAATGGTCGGTTGCAGTTTGTCGAGGAAGCGATTGAACCAGCCGGCCAGCTCGCCCAGTTCATCGCGCTTGTCGTAGGTCAGGCGACGTGTCAGGTCGCCTTCACCGCTGGCGATGTCCTTGAGCATGGCAGCCACGCCCAGGATCGGCCGGGTGACACCGCGGGCCATCAGCCACACCAGCAACAGGCCGGCAATCGCCACGGCCAGCCCCAGGCCCAGTTCCAGCAGCGTGCCACTGGTGTTGAGGGTGTCGAGCTCTTGCTTGAGCGCTTCGGCCGGGCCTGTCAGGGCGCTTTCCGGTACATCGAGCAGTACGCCCCACGGTTTGCCGCCAGGGATCGGCTCGAAGGCGGCCAACACTTTCAGGCGTTGTTCGTTGCGCAGGATCTGCAGCTTGCCTTCGGGCAGCTTGCGCACCAGGTCCGCACCTTGGGCGGTGTCGACCTGATCGAAGCGATGGGCCAGCTTGCTGGCATCGGCACTGTAGCCGGCCAGCAGGCCTGCGGGGCTGAGGATGCCGACGGTGGTGCGACCTTCATAGAGGTTGCGGCTGGCGTCCTGGCTGAGGGCTTGCAGGCTGTTGAGGTTGATGTCGATGGACAGGGTCGCGATCACCTTGTCGGCGACGATCAGTGGGAACACGATGCTGGTCATCAGCACCTGCTGGCCTTCGATGGTGTAGAAGTACGGCTCGCTCACACAGACCTTGCCGGTGCTGCGCGGGCACACCCACCAGGTATTGTTCGGTTCGCCACTGGGGCCGATCTCGGTGTTGGCCATGTCTTGCTCGGGCAGGGCCATGGAGGTCAGCTGGCCGGCACGCGGTTGTGACCAGTACAGGGCGAAACGACCGGTTTCGTTGCTGCCCAGCTCGGCCTGGCCGGTGAACAGTTTGTCCTTGCCATCGAGGGCGTCGTGTTCGAACACCAGCGACAGGCCCAGCAGGTCGGGGTTGGCCTGGAGCGCGGCGCGCACCTGACGGGTCATGTCCTCGCGCAGGTCATAGGCGTCCAGAAAACGCTTTTCGGCCTGTTCGCGCAGGAACAGCACCTGGCGGGCAAAGCCTGCGCCGTACTGGTAGGCGTCCATGAACTGGCGGCGGATGTTCAAGGCCTGGACCTCGCCTTGCGACTCGATGCGCGCCTGGGCCGACTCGGTGAGCATCTGCATGCTGCTGGCCTTGACCAGGTCAGAGCTGTGGTCCATGCGGTACAGCGAAAGGCCGATCAGCACGGTGACGATGGTCGCCAGGCAAAGGCCGGCCAGCAGGGTGATCTTCCACTGGATGGAGAGTTGTCGCAGAGGCATTTGGGGTGAATCCCTTGTGATAAATCGGGGGGCTGCCTTCTGTGTCGGCGTCGGGAAAGCTTTCTTTATTCAAGCGTTCAATAAAAAAGTCGTATTGCCCGAGGCGTTTGTCGTAGGTCGCGACCTTGAGCGCTTTGACAAGCGCCTGGGCGTGCTTCAGAGTGTGCGCCCTTCATAACAATATCCCCTGGCCCGGCCACTGCCTGCAGGCAGCCTGTCGCCGGCGCGCTCGCTTTTTGTCTGTCGTAACGAGGTAATCCACACAATGAATGCTGTCATTGCCGCGGTCGGTATCATGCTGATCCTGAGCCTGTCCCGCGTGCATGTGGTCATCGCCCTGATCATCGGCGCCCTGACCGGTGGCCTGGTTGGCGGCCTGGGCACCGAAGGCACGCTCAAGGCCTTCAACAGTGGCCTGGGCGGCGGTGCCACGGTGGCGCTGTCCTACGCGCTGCTCGGCGCCTTCGCCGTGGCCATCGCCAAATCCGGCCTGGCCCACGCCCTGGCCGATCGCGCGCTGGCGATGGTCGACCGTCAGGGCCATGGCAACGCCAGTGGTCTCAAATGGCTGCTGATCGGCCTGATGCTGGTGGTGGCGATCTCGTCGCAGAACATCCTGCCCATCCATATCGCCTTCATCCCGCTGCTGGTGCCGCCGCTTTTGTACGTGCTGACACGCCTGCGCATCGACCGCCGGTTGATCGCCTGCGTGATCACCTTCGGCCTGATCACCCCGTACATGTTCCTGCCGGTGGGCTTTGGCAACATCTTCCTCAACGAGATCCTGCTGGCCAACGTCAGCCGCGCGGGGGTGGATGTCAGTGGAGTCAATGTCACCCATGCCATGGCCATCCCGGCCGCCGGCATGCTGGCCGGGTTGTTGCTGGCCGTGTGCTTCAGCTACCGCAAGAAGCGCGACTATGACCTTGGGCGCATCGAGGAGGTCGAGCAGGTCAGCGTCAGTTACAACCCCTTGACCCTGCTGGTAGCAGGTGCGGCCATCGCGGCGGCCTTCATCATCCAGCTGTGGCTGGACTCGATGATCATCGGGGCGATGGTGGGCTTTTTGATTTTCTCGCTGTCGGGCATCGTGCGCTGGAAGGACACCGACGATCTGTTCACCGAGGGCATGAAGATGATGGCCATGATTGGCTTCATCATGATTGCCGCTTCGGGCTTTGCCGAGGTGATGAAGGCCACCGGTGAAGTGAAGAGCCTGGTGGAGACCTCGGCGCAGTGGATCGATCACAGCAAGGGCATCGGCGCCTTGCTCATGCTGTTGGTAGGGCTGCTGGTGACCATGGGCATCGGCTCGTCGTTCTCTACGGTGCCGATCCTGGCGGCGATCTTCGTGCCGCTGTGCGTACAGCTGGGCTTCGATCCCGTCGCCACGGTGTGCATCGTCGGCACCGCTGGTGCACTGGGCGATGCCGGCTCACCCGCGTCGGACTCGACCTTGGGCCCGACCTCGGGGCTCAATGTGGATGGCCAGCATCACCATATCTGGGACACGGTGGTGCCGACCTTCATTCATTACAACCTGCCGTTGCTGGCCTTTGGCTGGCTGGCGGCGATGGTGCTCTGAAAGACCGGGGCTGCTGTGCAGCCCATCGTGGCTTGGGGCCGGCGGGGTCCCTGGGGGAGCGGGTTTACCCGCGAAGGGCGGCGCAGCAGCCCCCTGTAATGTCTGGCGGCTCGCCGTGCCCGTTATCAGCCGCGTCCGGGCGGTGGGGAAATACGGTTGAGGACGGTGCTGCCGTCCTTGCTGCGGGTGAGGTAGATCGGCAGTACCTTGGGCAGGTTGTCCACCAACTGCTCCACATCATGGGTGCTGTATACGCCGCTGACGCGGATCGCGCCGGTGCTGTCGTCTGCCAGTTGCAGGGGTTTGTCCAGATAACGGTTGATCACCGGTAGGGCCTGGGCGAGGCTCAGGTTGTCCAGGACCAGCTTGCCGTTACGCCAGGCCAGGCTGTTGCCCGAGTCGTCAGTTTCGGCCAGCGCCGGCTCGAAGTCGCCGGCCCGGTAGCTGGCCTGCATGCCAGGGCCGAGTCGATAGCCACCACCTTTGCCGTTGCTGCTGACCAGCACCGAACCCTCCACCAGGGTCACCTTGACCTGATCTTCATACTTCCAGACGTTGAATTGAGTTCCGGTGACCCGGGTCTGACCCGCGCCGGCGCGAACGATGAACGGATGGCTGGTGTCGTGCTTGACCTTGAAGAACGCCTCGCCCTCGAGCAGCGTGACCTGGCGTTGGTCCTTGTAGTTCAGGTAGCGCAGTTCGCTGTGCAGGTTGAGCTCGACCACGCTGCCGTCGCTGAGGGTGACCTGACGCATCTGGTCGGTGCTTTGAACATGCTGGTAGTGATTGGGCAGCCAGCCTTGTTCCCAGCCGACCCAGCCTGCCAAGGGCAGGGCCAGCAGGACGATTGCCGCCGCCGAGGCCAGCGGGCGCCAGTTGCGGGAGGGAGGTGCCCGGCGGGCGTCGGGATTGAAGTCGACCACCGTGGCAGTGCGTGGCAACAGCTCGGCGGTATCCCATATCTCCAGCATCGCCTGGTATTCCTCCAGGTGCCGTGGGTCAGCCGCCAGCCATCGATTGAACGCCTCGCGCTCGGCCTGCGTGCAGTCTTCGGCATGCAAGCGCATGCACCAGTGCGCGGCGGCATCGGCAAGGGCATCGTCTGGGTTGAAGCGGTCGTGGTTCATTGCGGCTCCCGGTTTTGCGGCATTCTACCCTCGACAGGGGGTGGTCGAGAACCGAGGTAATGGCGAATGACTATCAGTTGTCAGGTTTTTTTGTCCGTATCCGCTGATGTGCCGCCCAGCAAAGCGGGGGCGCAGGGCGCCCCGGCTGGGTCAGAACTGCTCGGGGGTCATGCCGTACAGGCTTGCGCTGCCGGCCTTGATGCTGGCTTCCAGGGCCAGGGTGCGGGGTAGCAGGCGCTGGAAGAAGAACTGCGCACAGGACAGCTTGGCCCCATGGAAGGCGGGGTCCTGTTCGGTGTTGCGCAGGGACACGGCGGCCATGCGCGCCCACATGTAGGCGTAGGCGGTGAGGCCGAACAGGTGCAGGTATTCCACGGCGCTGGCACTGACCAGGTTGGCATCATCGGGCGCTTGGGCGCGCAGCCATTGGCTGGTGCGCTCCAGGCGTGCCAAGGCATCCTGCAAGGCCTCCCGGTGCACAGGCGCATCGACGCAGAACGCGCGCACCTCGGTCGCGAAACCTGACAGTGCCTGGCCACCATCGGCCAGCACCTTGCGCCCGAGCAGGTCCAAAGCCTGGATGCCGTTGGTACCTTCGTAGATCTGCGCGATGCGCACATCCCGCACGCGTTGCTCCTGGCCCCATTCGCGGATATAGCCATGGCCGCCGAAGACCTGCTGGCCCAACACGCAGCTTTCCAGGCCGTTATCGGTGAAAAATGCCTTGGCCACGGGGGTCAGGAGCGCCACCAGGCGCAAGGCCCTTTCGCGCTCACCGGCATCCTCGGCGTAGCGGGACAGATCCAGCTGCTGCCCCACATAGGTGGCAAAGGCCCGTCCACCTTCGGTAAGGGCGCGCATGGTCAGCAGCATGCGGCGTACATCGCCGTGATGGATGATTGGGTCGGCGATCTTGTCCTTGGCCTGCGGGCCGCTGGCCGCACGGCTTTGCAGACGTTCATTGGCATAGCGCGCGGCGCTCTGGTACGAGGCTTCGGCGCACCCGATACCCTGGATGCCGATGGACAGGCGCTCGTAGTTCATCATCGTGAACATCGCCGCCAAGCCCTTGTTGGGCTCGCCGACCAGATAGCCGGTGGCGCCGTCGAAGTTCATCACGCAGGTCGCCGAAGCCTTGATGCCCATCTTGTGTTCGATCGAGCCGCACTGCACGGCATTGCGCGCACCGAGCGAGCCGTCCGCGTTGAGCAGGAATTTGGGGACCAGCAACAGCGAGATGCCCTTGGGTCCCGCCGGAGCATCCGGCAGCCTGGCCAGAACCAGGTGGATGATGTTTTCGGTCAGATCCTGCTCGCCGCCGGTGATGAAGATCTTGCTGCCGCTGACCTGGTAGGTGCCGTCGGTCTGGGGTTCGGCGCGGGTGCGGATCAGCCCCAGGTCGGTCCCGGCGTGGGGCTCGGTCAGGCACATGCTGCCGGCCCATAGGCCGCTGTACAGCGGCGGCAGGTAGGTGGCCTTGAGGTCGTCGCTGGCGTGGGCGTCGATCGCCAGGCAACTGCCGGCGCTCAGTGCCGAGTACAGGCTGAAACTGCAGTCGGCGGCATAGAGCATCTCTTCGAACAGCACGGCGAGCATCTTCGGCATGCCCATGCCGCCGTGTTCAGGATTGCCGCCCAGGCCGACCCAGCCGCCTTCGCGGTAGGTCTGCCAGGCCTGGCGGAAGCCGTCGGGGGTGGTGACTTGGCCATCGTCGAAGCGCACGCCTTGTTCATCGCCGTTACGGCTGAGCGGGGCGATCAACTGGCCGGTGATCTTTGCCGCTTCTTCGAGGATGGCGTCGGCGGTGTCGGCATCGACACGCTCGGCCAGCGCGGGCAGCCGTGCCCACAGGGCCGGGGCGTCGAACACCTCGTGCAGGACGAAGCGCATGTCGCGCAAGGGCGCATTGTAATCAGTCATGTCGGGGCTCGTGTGAGGGTCAGAGGGCCTTGGCTTGGTCGCGCAGGACGTATTTCTGGATCTTGCCGGTGGAGGTCTTCGGCAATTCGCCGAATATCACGGTCTTGGGCACCTTGAAGCCGGCCAGGTGCTCGCGGCACCACTGGATGATGTCCGCCTCGCGGGTACTGCCTTGCCCTGGCTTGAGGGCCACGAACGCGCAGGGTGTTTCGCCCCATTTTTCATCCGGGCGGGCCACCACGGCGGCTTCGAGCACAGCCGGGTGCTTGTAGAGGGTGTCTTCGACTTCGATGGTGGAGATGTTCTCGCCGCCGGAGATGATGATGTCCTTGAGCCGGTCTTTGATCTCGACATAGCCGTCGGCATGCCAGACGGCCAGATCGCCGGTGTGGAACCAACCGCCACGGAAGGCCTCGGCGGTGGCCTCGGGGTTTTTCAGGTAACCCTTCATCACGGTATTGCCGCGCATGAAGATCTCGCCCAGGGTCGTGCCGTCCTGTGGCACCGGTTGCAGGGTCTGGGGATCGGCCACCATCAGCCCATCCAGGGTCGGATAACGCACGCCTTGGCGGGATTTGATCCGCGCGCGCTGCTCCAGCGGCTGTTCATCCCACTCGGCGTGCCAGGCGCAGACGGTGACCGGGCCGTAGACCTCGGTCAGGCCATAGGTATGGGTGACGCGGATACCCATCTCTTCGACCGCACCGATCACCTTGGCCGGTGGCGCGGCGCCCGCGACCATGGCCTGCACCGGATGGCCAATGGCAGCTTTGTCGGTGTCGGGCACGTTCACCAGGGCATTGAGCACGATGGGCGCACCGCACAGGTGGCTGACGCGGTGCTCGCGGATCAGGGTGAGGATCTTCTGCGGGTCGACCCGGCGCAGGAACACATGGGTACCCGCCAGCGCGGTGACGGTCCAGGGGTAGCACCAGCCGTTGCAGTGGAACATTGGCAGTGTCCACAGGTATACCGGATGCTGGCCCATCGACCAGGTCATCTGGTTGCCCAGCGCATTGAGGTAGGCGCCGCGGTGGTGATACACCACGCCTTTGGGATTGCCGGTGGTGCCGGAGGTGTAGTTCAGGGAAATCGCCTGCCATTCGTCATCGGGCCACTCCCAGGCGAACGCCGGGTCGCCCTCGGCCAGCAGGGCCTCGTAGTCCAGGTCGCTGACGGCGCGGCCCTCGCCATACTCGGGGTCGTCCACATCCACCACCAGCGGCGGATGTTCGAGCAGGGCCAGCGCGCCTTCGATCACATGGTGGAACTCGCGATCGGTGATGAGCACCTTGGCTTCGCCATGCTGCAGCATGAAGGCGATGGCTTCGGCGTCCAGGCGCACGTTGAGGGTATTGAGCACCGCACCGATCATCGGCACGGCAAAATGTGCTTCGAGCATCGCCGGAATGTTCGGCAACATCACGGCAACGGTATCGCCCCGGCCAATGCCGCGCCCGGCCAAGGCACTGGCCAGGCGCCGGCAGCGCTCGTAGGTCTGCGCCCAGTCACGGCGGATGGCACCATGAATCACCGCCGGATAGCGGCCATACACCGCGGCGGTTCGCTCGATGAAGCTCAAGGGGGTGAGGGCGACATGATTGACGGCAGTGGGCATCAGGCCCTGGGAATAGATCGACATGCGGTGTTCCTGTAAGGAGGCAGACGCAGCCTGTGCGCATGGCCCCCGGTGGCTGATTGTTAGCTCTGATCAGGGAAGGGGAGCCGCCGATGGCTGCTGCCCCTGTCGCATTTTTACGCGAACCGCTATGGTAGCTGGAAGATCGACTATAGCAATATAGTAAAACTACTATAAAAAGAGCCCTTACCGGTGGACAAGACCTTATCGCCCTTGCTGGCCAAGGACCCGCAACCCAGCTTGTTGCTGGCCCCCGATGCACGCCCGTTGGCGTTCAACGCCGCGTTCCAGGCGCTGTTCGGCGAAAACACACTGGCGTTGCCCACCAACGCGGCGGCGCTGGTGCGGGCCTGTTTGCGCCAACGGCGGGCCATCGCCGAGGTGGAAGCCGAGGTAGGGGAGCGCATCTTGCTCTGGACGTTCATTCCCGATGACAACGGCCAGCAAGTGCTGGCCCGCTGCCGCGACGCCAGCGATGAACGTCGCGAGGCGCGTGAGGCCAGCCGTGCCCGGCGCCTGTATCGGCTGATCACCGAAAACACCACCGACTTGATTTCCCGGCACAGCCCGGACGGGCGTTTTCTCGATGCCACGCCGGCGGCCTTCCGGTTGCTTGGCCTATGGCCGGAGCAACTGCGCGGCAGCGCCGTGCATGCCTTGCTGCACCCCAGCGAGCGGCGCCAGGTTTTGCTGCAGGCTGGTGCGGCACTGGAGGTGGAGGGGTATCACACCCTGACTTGTCGTGTGCGCCATGCCGATGGCCGCTACCGCTGGTTCGAGATCGCCTGCCGGGCGATTCGCGAGACCTATACCGGAGCGGTGGTGGAAATCGTCGCCGTCTCGCGCGACATCACGTTGCGCATCGAAGCCCAGGAGACTCTGGCCCACAGCGCCCGCGTCGCCACCCTGGGCGAACTCGCCTCGGGCATTGCCCATGAGATCAACCAGCCGCTGGCGGCTGTGCTCAACTACAGCAACGCCAGCCTGCGCTACCTGCACAATCTTGATCATGACCCCCAGGCCCGTGAGCGCATCGGTCAGGGCCTGCAGCGGATCAACGCCCAGGCAACCCATGCCGCGCAGGTGATTCGTCGCCTGCGGGCCTTCCTGCGCAAGGGGCCGCGCCACCTTCAGGCGTTGGAGATCGCCGACGTGGTGGGTGAGGCATTGCGTCTGTGCGCCTGGGAAGCCGGTCAGGCCCAGGTGCGCATCGAGCAGCGTCTGGGGCCGCAGTTGCCCAAGGTGTATGCCGATCGGGTGTTGCTCGAGCAGGTGCTGCTCAACCTGCTGCGCAATGCCATCGATGCCAACCGCGAGCAGCACGGCGCGCGGGCCTCGCGTATCCTGCTCACCGCCAAGGCCCTGGGCGACGGGCTGTTGGTGGAGGTCTGCGATCAGGGCCCGGGCGTGGCGGCCGAGCGCCTGGATGAGATCTTCACGCCGTTCACCACGACCAAGGCCGATGGCCTGGGCCTGGGGTTGAGCATGAGCCGGAGCATTGTCGAGGGTTTTGGCGGCAGTCTGCAGGCGCGACCGGGCGAGGCGGGTGGCTTGGTGCTGGGCTGCCGTCTGCCGGCGAACAACGGATAAGAAGAGGGGGCAGTGGTGCAAGCGAAGGTGTATGTGGTCGATGACGACCAGGGCATGCTCGACTCGACGGTCTGGCTGCTGGAGTCGGTGGGCCTGCGGGCGCTGCCGTTCACAAGTGGCCAGGCGTTTCTCGAGGTGTGCGACGACCGCGAGCCGGCCTGCGTGCTGCTGGACGTGCGCATGCCAGGCCTTGGCGGGCTGGCGGTGCAGGCGGCGTTGCGTGAGCGCGGGCTGGACATCCCGGTGATCTTCGTCAGCGGCCATGCCGATGTGCCCATCGTGGTCCGGGCCTTCAAGGCGGGGGCCTGCGATTTCATCGAAAAGCCCTACAACGACCAACTGCTGCTCGACAGCGTGCAGGCTGCCCTGGACCAGGTACGGCGCAGGCATCAGGACAGCGAAGCCTTGTCCACCGTGCAGGCGCGCATCGACGGGCTCACACCGCGTGAGCGCGACGTGTTCATCCCTCTGGTCCAAGGGCTGAGCAACCGCGAAGTCGCTGAACAGCTCGGCGTCAGTGTCAAGACCGTGGACCTGTATCGCGGGCGGGTGATGAAGCGCCTGCAGGCCGCGAGCCTCCCTGAATTGGTGGGCATGGCCATCGCCTGCGGGCAGGTCGCGGCGCTGGGGTTGCAGGAGCCCTGAGGGCTTCTGTACGAAAATTTACATAGCAGGCTATTTAAGGCTTTGACATTCACTGCCTAGGCAGTAATATTTTTAAACAATTGCCTGAGCAGCCAGCCATGTCCCACTACTCTCCGGAAAATTTCCAGGCCTGCACCATCGGCTTGCTGCTCGGCCGCGCCGCGCTCCTGAAGGACCGCATCCTCGATTCTCATCTCGAAGCCGACGGCGTCACTGCCGCGCAGTTCAAGGTGCTGATCATCGTCACACAGTACCAAGTGGATACACCGGCCGAACTGTGCCGCTACCTGGGCCTGGACAGTGGTTCGATGACCCGCATGCTCGATCGCCTCGAGCAGAAGGAACTGATCGTGCGCAACCGCTGCCCCGAAGACCGCCGCCAGGTGCGTCTTGCATTGACTGCCGAGGGCCAGCGCCTGGCTGACCGGCTGCCGGAGATCGGCGCGGCAGCGATGAACGAGTTGGTCGGGGTGCTGGCGCCTGAAGAACTCAAGGCCCTCGAAAGCCTGTTGGCCAAGGTGCTGATCAGCGCCGGCGACCCTCTGACGATCAGCCGCTTCGCCGATCGTTGATCCCTCACGACTCATCCAAGGTATTGTCATGGCCACTTCCGCTGACACCTCCACCCCAGCACCTGCGCCGGACAACACAGGCAAGCGCAAGGCCTGGCTGCTTGGCCTGCTGCTGGTGCTGGTGCTCGCCGGCGCCGCCGCCTGGGGTTGGTACACCCTGGTCGGGCGCTGGCATGAGAGCACCGACGACGCCTACGTCAATGGCAATGTGGTGGAAATCACGCCCCTGGTGACCGGTACTGTCACCAGCATCGGCGCCGACGATGGCGATCTGGTGCACGAAGGCCAGGTGCTGCTGCGGTTCGATCCGGCCGACAGCGAGGTTGCCTTGCAGGCCGCCGAGGCCAAGCTGGCGCGCACCGTGCGCCAGGTTCGGGGCCTTTACAGCAACGTCGATGCGCTCAAGGCCCAGTTGCAGACGCGCCAGGCCGAGCTGCAGAAAGCCCAGGACAACTACAACCGACGCAAGGTCCTGGCCGACAGCGGGGCGATCGCCGCTGAGGAAATCTCCCACGCTCGCGATGACCTGACCGTCGCCCAGAGCGCCCTGAACAGCGCCCGCCAGCAGCTCAACACCAGCACGGCGCTGGTCGACGACACCGTGGTTTCCTCGCACCCTGAGGTCATGGCTGCCGCCGCCGACCTGCGCCAGGCCTACCTCGACAATGCCCGCACCACCTTGGTGGCACCGGTCACCGGCTATGTGGCCAAGCGCACCGTGCAGTTGGGCCAGCGCCTGCAGCCGGGTGTGGCGACCATGGCGGTGATCCCGTTGGACCAGGTGTGGATCGATGCCAACTTCAAGGAAACCCAGCTGCGCGACATGCGCATCGGCCAACCGGTGGAGATCTCCGCCGACCTCTATGGCAGCGACGTCAAGTACAGCGGCACCGTCGACAGCCTCGGTGCCGGCACCGGCAGCGCCTTTGCCCTGTTGCCGGCGCAGAACGCCACCGGCAACTGGATCAAGATCGTCCAGCGGGTACCGGTGCGTATCCATCTGAATCCCGAACAGCTCAAGGACCACCCGTTGCGCATTGGTCTGTCCACCGTGGTCGAGGTCGACCTGCACGACCAGAGCGGCCCGGCCCTGGCCCAGCAGCCGCCACAGCAGGCCAGCTACACCACCCAGGTGTATGACCGCCAACTGGTCGACGCCGACAACCTGATCGCCCGGCTGATCCACGAGAACAGCGCCACCGGCAAGACGGCCCAGCGATGAGCAACGACGCGCCCGCGCAGTTCACCCCGCCGAGCTTGCTGCTGACCACCATCGGCCTGTCGCTGGCGACTTTCATGCAGGTGCTCGACACCACCATCGCCAACGTGGCCCTGCCGACCATCTCCGGCAACCTGGGGGTGAGCTACGAGCAGGGCACTTGGGTGATCACCTCGTTCGCGGTGAGCAACGCCATCGCCTTGCCACTGACGGGCTGGCTGAGCCGGCGCTTCGGCGAGGTGAAGCTGTTCATCTGGGCCACCTTGCTGTTCGTGCTGGCCTCGTTCCTGTGTGGCGTGGCCCAGTCGATGCCGGAGCTGGTGGCCTTCCGGGTGTTGCAGGGCGTGGTCGCCGGGCCGTTGTACCCGATGACCCAGACCTTGCTGATCGCTGTGTACCCGCCCGCCAAAAGGGGAATGGCGCTGGCCTTGCTGGCCATGGTCACGGTGGTGGCGCCGATTGCCGGGCCGATCCTCGGCGGCTGGATCACCGACAGCTACAGCTGGCCCTGGATCTTCTTCATCAATGTGCCCATCGGCCTGTTCGCCGCGGCCGTGGTGCGCCAGCAAATGCGCACGCGACCGGTGGTCACCAGTCGGCAGCCGATGGACTATATCGGCCTGCTGACGCTGATCATCGGCGTGGGCGCGTTGCAGGTGGTCTTGGACAAAGGCAACGACCTGGATTGGTTCGAATCCTTGTTCATCGTCATCGGCAGCCTGATTTCGGTGGTATTCCTGGCGATCTTCATCATCTGGGAACTCACGGACCGTCATCCCGTGGTCAACCTGCGCTTGTTCGTGCACCGCAACTTCCGCGTCGGCACCCTGGTGATGGTGCTCGGCTATGCGGGGTTCTTTGGCATCAACCTGATCCTGCCTCAATGGCTGCAGACCCAGATGGGCTACACCGCGACCTGGGCGGGCTTGGCGGTGGCGCCGATCGGCCTGCTGCCGGTGATCCTGTCGCCGTTCGTGGGCAAGTATGCGCACCGGGTCGACCTGCGTTTGCTGGCGGGACTGGCGTTTTTGGCGATCGGTGCCAGCTGCTACATGCGCGCCGGGTTCACCAGCGAGGTGGATTTCCGGCATGTGGCGCTGGTGCAACTGTTCATGGGCATCGGCGTGGCGTTGTTCTTCATGCCGACCCTGAGCATCCTGCTGTCGGACCTGCCACCTCACCAAATTGCCGACGGCTCGGGGTTGGCAACCTTTCTGCGCACCCTCGGCGGCAGTTTCGCCGCGTCGCTCACCACCTGGATCTGGATCCGGCGCGCCGATCAGCATCATGCCTATCTAAGCGAGCACATCAGTCAGTACGATCCTTCCACCCAGCATATGCTGGAGCAGTTGGGCGGGGCCAACCCGCAGAGCTATGCGCAGCTGGAGCGCATCCTCAACGGCCAGGCCTACATGATGTCGACGGTGGAGTACTTCACCCTGATGGCCTGGGTGTTCGCGGGGTTGATCCTGCTGGTATGGCTGGCACGACCTCCGTTTACCGCCAAGGCGGGGCCTGCGTCGGCCGGACATTGATCGCCAGGGCGGGTTTCTGGGGGCGCGGGTTTACCTGGGAAAGGGCTGCGCAGCGCGTAACCCATGACATTCATGCGGGCATTCACAACCACGCGCTTTTCTTCTATTGTCGAACGCTCATTTCCAGGCAATTGGCAGATTCATGGAGAACGTCATCGTCATCACCGGTGCCAGCCGTGGCATCGGCGCCGCCACGGCATTGCTGGCGGCGCAGCAGGGTTATCGCATCTGCATCAACTACCATGCCGACGACCAGGCCGCCGAACAGGTGCTGGCCCAGGTGCGTGCGCTGGGGGCCCCGGCCATCGCCGTGCGGGCTGATGCCAGCGTCGAGGATGAAGTGGCGCAGCTGTTTCACCGCGTCGACCAGGAGCTTGGCCCGGTCACTGCGCTGGTCAACAACGCCGGCACCATCGGTCAGCAGAGTCGGGTAGAGGAAATGTCCGAGTTTCGCCTGCTCAAGGTGATGAAGACCAATGTGGTCGGCCCGATGCTGTGCGCCAAGCACGCATTGCTGCGCATGGCACGCCGCCATGGCGGGCAGGGCGGGGCGATCGTCAATGTGTCGTCGGTGGCGGCGCGGCTTGGCTCGCCGAACGAGTATGTCGACTACGCCGCCTCCAAGGGCGCGTTGGACACCTTCACCGTGGGCCTGGCCAAGGAAGTGGCGAGCGAGGGCGTGCGAGTCAATGGTGTACGGCCTGGCTACATCCACACAGGTTTCCATGCGTTGAGTGGCGACCCGGACCGGGTGTCCAAACTCGAACCGGGCTTGCCCATGGGGCGGGGCGGACGGCCGGAAGAAGTGGCCGAGGCGATTATGTGGTTGTTGTCGGACAAGGCGTCCTATTCGACCGGTAGTTTCATTGAGCTGGGCGGTGGGCGTTAGCGACCGGCAAAAAGCCGGTGCCATCCACCGCGGAGTCTGATTAGCAGGTGAGCCCGCTTGGGGTGCATTGCATGGCCGGGTAATCAGAACGATCTCACGATCCGCCCCAAGGTCTCCATGGCCTGTTCGGCACCCTCGTTCCAGGGGCTGCCGTAGTTCAGGCGGATGCAGTTACCAAAGCGCCGCGTGGGCGAGAAGATCGGCCCTGGGGCGATACTGATGCCCTGGGCCAGGGCCATGTGGAACAACTTGAGCGCATCCATCTGCTCCGGCAGTTCAAGCCACAGGAAGTAGCCCCCGCTGGGGTGGCTGACCCGGGTCTGCGCCGGGAAGTGCCGGGCGATGGCGGCCAGCATGCTCAACTGCTGGCCTTCCAGGGCGTAGCGCAGCTTGCGCAGGTGGCGATCGTAGCCGCCGTGTTGCAGATAGTCGGCGATGGCGGCCTGGGCGGGCATCGAGGCGCATAGCGAGGTCATCAGCTTGAGCCGCTCGATCTTCTGGGCAAAGCGCCCGGCCGCTACCCAGCCAATGCGATAGCCCGGTGCCAGGCTCTTGGCGAAGGAGCCGCAGTGCATCACCAGGCCGTCGGTGTCGAAGGCCTTGGCCGGCTTTGGGGCTTGCTGGGAATAGTAGAGCTCGGCGTAGACATCGTCCTCGATCAGCGGTACCTGGTGACGGCGCAACAGCGCCACCAGTTCCTGCTTCTTCGCCTCGGGCATGCTCGCGCCTACTGGGTTCTGGAAGTTGGTCATGCACCAGACGGCCTTGACCGGGTGTTTATCCAGGGTCTGCGCCAGTACCCCCAGGTCCATCCCTTCACGCGGATGCACTGGGATTTCCACGGCCTTGAGCTTCAGGCGTTCCAGCACCTGCAGGCAGGCATAGAAAGCCGGCGCTTCGATCGCCACCAGATCGCCAGGCTCGGTGACGGCCTGCAGACAGAGGTTCAGGGCCTCCAGGGCGCCATTGGTGATCAGCAGCTCCTCCATGGGCAGCATCAGCCCACCGACCATGTAGCGCAGGGCGATCTGCCTGCGCAGTTGCGGGTTGCCCGGCGACAGGTCGGTGACCACCATGCGCGGATCCATGGCTCGGCTGGCACTGGCCAGGGAGCGCGACAGGCGCTGCAAGGGGAACAGTTCCGGGCTGGGGAAGGCCGAGCCGAATGGCACGGTGTGGGGGTCTTTGATTGAGTCGAGGATGGAGAACACCAGTGCGCTGACATCCACCTGGGTCGACTCGCTGACAGGCGCCAAGGCCTGGGGCTCGCTGAACGGGCGAGGCGCGTGGGCATTGACGAAGTAGCCCGAGCGCGGCCGGGCCCGGATCAGCCCGCGACGCTCGAGCAGGTAGTAGGCCTGGAACACCGTAGACGGGCTGACGCCGTGGGTCTGGCTGGCGTAGCGCACCGAAGGTACGCGTTGGCCGGGCCCCAGCACGCCGGAGCGGATCAGTTCGGCAATGTCGTCGGCGAATCGTTCGTAGCGTTTCATCGTGGCTCGGCAGTCAGGGTGACAAGTCAGTGTAAGGGATCAACGGTTCAGAGGGGCGACGAAGCGGCTGTCGGCGCGGCTGTAGATCGTCGGCTCATCGCGGTCGCGGACTTCGAAAGTGATCTGCTGGGCGCTGCTGGTCGGGCGGTCGGCCAGCAAGGCCACGGACACCGGCAGCTCGCTCATCTCCCCGGCGGGGATGACGAAGGCGGTCTTGCCGTGCAGTGCGAAGCCCTCGGCATCCACCAGGCGCAGTTCGTAATGCTGGGGCTGCTGGGTCTTGTTGATGACCTTGAGCAGGTAGATGTTCTCGATCTGGCCTTGGGCATTCTCGCGGAACAGGCCGCGGTCCTTGATCACATCCAGCGACACCATCGGGCGCAGGTTCAGGGCCACCGCCAGGGCGCCGATCATCAGCAGCAGCGCGCTGGCGTAGCCCAGCAGGCGTGGGCGCAGCCAGTGGGTCTTGCCGCCTTGCAGGGTGTGCTCGGACTTGTAGCCGATCAGGCCACGGGCATAGCCCATCTTGTCCATCACGTTGTCGCAGGCATCGATGCAGGCGGCGCAGCCGATGCAGGCCATCTGCAGGCCGTCGCGGATGTCGATGCCGGTGGGGCACACCTGCACGCACAGGGTGCAGTCGATGCAGTCGCCCAAGCTTTGTGCGCGTGGGTCGCTGCCTTTCTTGCGTGGGCCACGCGACTCGCCGCGACGAGGATCGTAGGCCACCGCCAAGGTGTCCTTGTCGAACATCACGCTCTGAAAGCGTGCATAGGGGCACATGTGCATGCACACCGCTTCGCGCAGCCAGCCGGCGTTGAGGTAGGTGGCGGCAGTGAAGAACACCACCCAGAACAGCGCCACGCCGCCCAGTTGCAGGGTGAAGAGCGCTTCGGCGAGCGGCCGGATAGGTGTGAAGTAACCCACGAAGGTCAGCCCGGTGAGCACGCCGATGGCGAGCCACAGGCTGTGCTTGAGCGTACGACGCGCAACTTTCTCGACGCTCCAGGGGGCTGCGGCCAGCTTGATGCGCTGGTTGCGGTCGCCTTCGCTGACTTTCTCGCACCACATGAACAGCCAGGTCCATACGCTCTGCGGGCAGCTGTAGCCGCACCAGACGCGACCTGCGAACACCGTGATGGCAAACAGGCCGAAGGCGCAGATGATCAGCAGCGCCGAGAGCAGGATGAAGTCTTGGGGCCAGAAGGTGGCGCCGAAAATATGGAATTTGCTTTCAGCAAGATCCCACAGCACGGCCTGGCGACCGTTCCAGTCCAACCAGGCCGTGCCGAAGAACAGTACGAACAGCGCACCGGCAAAGCCAATGCGCAGGTTGCGGTACAGGCCGGTGAAGCTGCGGGTGTGGATGCCGCTGTCGCCTAGGCTTTTTCGTGGGCTGGCGGGTGCGGCAACGTCGATCACGCGGTACGGGATTCTATCGCTCATGGCTTGTGCTCTTGAGTCTCGATCAGGCCCTTTCACTATGGGGTGCGATCTGTTTTCAGCACAGACTCAGGTAGCACGATAAAAACCGTATCAGATGACCGTGGGGTACCGCGCAGGCCTTAGATTACGGAGCCTGGCGTACTTGCCTTCAGATGCCTGCGGCTATCCACCGCACCGGCCACGGTGAGCGCGTCGGCCTCGGCTTCGGTGATCGGCACGCGCTGGTTGGCGAGCAGGGCCACAGACATGCGCAGGTGTTCGTCGGTGACGATCTCGATGTCCGGCCCTTCGGCCTCAAGGCGCAGGTCTTCGCCGATCAACGTGCAGCGGCGGGTGCTTTCGTCGATTTCAACGGGCATGGCGATGTCCTCGTGGTTGGCGGTCATCAGTTGTGACCGCGGCAAACGAGCGGTTGCTGCATCGCTGCGCTCAGCGGATTCTGTGGCACTCCCGGCAAGCCCAACGGTCCATCCCTCTAAAGGTTCGAGCGCTGCTCCTGTGGGCGCGGCGTCATGTCCGATCAGCACGCACAGCGTTTCACGACTTGGAGGTCTGACATGCAACCCTGGTGGCACACGGTATGGCTGGCCATACAAGCCGAGTTCGCCGACATTGCCGACCTGCGCGAGGTCACGCAAATCCTGGTGCGTTTGTTGATGGCCGCGGTGTTGGGGGCGGTGCTAGGTTTCGAGCGCGAACACAAGGGCAAGTCCGCCGGTGTGCGCACGCACATGCTGGTCTGCCTGGGGGCGGCGCTGTTCGTCCTGGCGCCGAGCATGGCTGGCGCTGACGAGCAAGCGCTCAGCCGGGTAATCCAAGGGATCGTCGCGGGTATCGGTTTTCTGGGCGCCGGGACGATTCTCAAGGGGAACGGGCAAGAGACCAGTCATGTGAAAGGCCTGACCACCGCTGCCGGGCTATGGATGACCGCTGCCATCGGTACGGCTGCCGGCGTTGGGCGTGAGGCCACGGCTGTGATCAGCACGGTGCTGGCATTGCTGGTGCTGGGCAGCATGCCGTTGCTGGTGGAGAGACTCGAAGGCGAAGATGAGAGGAAGCAGGAGGAGGAGGGCAGGAAGCACTGAGGGGAGCCGAAGCTCCCCTCAAAGCGTTGTTGCCTGCTCTTTTTTTATTATTGGAGACTGGCGTGTTGTTGTTTTTGTCCGCCGTTGTCTCTGTACCGCGGGTGGCCCCCATTCGGGGCACAAGAGCAAACGTATTTTTTTGAGCGCTGACCTGCTTTCATCATTGCTGATCCGAGGCTGACTGCCGCTACCTTGCAGGTAGTTTTATTGTTCTGTGTCAGACCGCGAGGGCGAACCCTCTGAAAAGCATGTCTACTCCAAAAAAATCTGCTTGCTACGCCTCTGCCGTGTTGTTCTTGTTATGTCAGAGCCGTTACCTATTGTTTTTATTGGGTGTCACGTTTTTGTTCTTGTTATGCCAGAGATAAAGCAGATGCCGTGCCAACTTTTGAAACTCCTTTAAAATCAATGACTTGGTGATATGCGCGAAAAACCGGTCACCTGAAAATCTGTCGATTTGTTTCCCTGTTACCCGATTTTTTGCTGGCAAACGTGGGTGAGGTAACACTCACCCACACAAATGTGACACCCGTGTGACTCACTGGGCGCTACGCGCCCGTGCTACCCGCGACCCAGTGACGCGGCCCAGTACCGCGCTGATGCGCTGACCGGCGGCGATCAACCGCTCCAGATCGATCCCTGTATCAATGCCCAGGCCCTGCATCAAATACACCACGTCCTCGGTGGCGACGTTGCCGGTCGCGCCCTTGGCATAGGGGCAGCCGCCCAATCCCGCCACGGAGCTGTCGAAGACCCGGATGCCCTCGAGCAGGCTGGCATAGACATTGGCCAGGGCCTGGCCATAAGTGTCATGGAAATGCCCGGCCAGTTGCTCGCGTGGCACCTGGGCCGAGACCACCTCGAACAGCCGGCGCGTTTCGCCAGCGGTACCGGTACCGATGGTGTCGCCCAGGGAGACTTCATAGCAGCCCATGTCATGCAGGGCCCGGGCCACGGGCGCGACCTGTTCGGCGCTGACCTTGCCTTCGTATGGGCAGCCCAGCACGCACGACACATAACCGCGTACGCGCACGCCATGGCTGCGTGCCGCTTCCATGATCGGCTCGAAGCGCGTGAGGCTCTCGCTGATCGAGCAGTTGATGTTGCGCTGGGAGAACGCCTCCGAGGCTGCGGCGAATACCGCCACCTCTTTCACCCCGGCCGCCAGGGCGTCTTCGAAGCCGCGCAGGTTGGGCGCCAGGGCTGCGTAAGTCACCCCCGGGCGTTGCTGGATGGCGGCGAACACCTCGGCCGAGCCGGCCATCTGCGGTACCCATTTGGGCGAGACGAAGCTGCCCACCTCGATATAGGACAACCCGGCCTCGGTGAGCTCGTCCACCAGGCGCACTTTGTCGGCGACGCTGATGGGCTGGGCTTCGTTCTGCAGGCCGTCGCGCGGGCCGACTTCGACCAGGCGGACTTTCTCGGGCAATGACATGGCGGGGTTCCTGTGTCAGGTCAACGGTTGTTGTGATTGTGCTGATTGAGCGTGGCGGCCAGGGCTTGCTCGCAGCGCTCCTGGGCGGTGTCCAGCTCCAGGTGCATCTGCTGGATATCGAGCATCTGCTGTTCCAGCTGGGCGCGGCGCTCGGCGATCTTGCCCAGCATGCTGTTGAGCTGCTTGAGGTTGCCGCCGCTGGGGTCGTACAGCTCGATCAGCTCGCGGCATTCGGCCAGGGAGAAACCGATGCGCTTGCCACGCAAGATCAGCTTCAAGGTGACCTTGTCTCGCGCCGAATAGATACGCTCCAGGCCTCGACGCTCAGGGCTCAGCAGGCCCTGCTCCTCGTAGAAGCGAATCGCGCGGGTGGTGATGTCCAGCTCGCGGGACAGGTCGGAGATGCTGTAGGTCTGGCTGCTCATGCTTGGGCTCGGAAGAGGTGATAGCGCTAACCTAAAGGCTGCTTGACGTAAACGTCAAGCAGGTGCTGACGGCTCCTGGGATTGGGCTGATCGCCGGAAGCCATTTGGCGTCTGGCCGGACAGGCGCTTGAAGAACCGGGCGAAGTAGGTCGGGTCGGTGAAGCCCAGCCGGTCAGACAACTGGCCGATGCTCATGCGCGTGTATACCAGATTGCGCCGGGCTTCCAGCAATAGGCGCTGATGGATGACCTGCAGGGCGGTCTGCCCGGCCAAGTCCCGGCACAGTTGGTTGAGCCGCAGGCTGGAGATACCCAGCTTCGCCGCGAAGTCTTCGACCGACAGGTGCTCGCGGTAATGGAGTTCCACCAGGCGTAGGTAGCGGCTGAGCAGTTGCCGGTCGCGTTCATCTCGGTTGCGCGGGGCCTGGCCCAACTGCTGGCGGCGGCTGATCCACACCATCAGCGCGGTGAGCAGCGCCTGCAGCATGGCCGCTCGCCCTGGCGCGTGGTCCTGATATTCCTGCTGCAGGGTGTCGATCAGGCTGTGCAGACGAACGCGGTCCTTGCCCAGCGGGTAGCAGCCCACTGACATCAGCACCGACAGTGGCGCGCCCAGGCGCTGCTCAAGGTCCGCCACCAAGGCGGTACCGAAGGTCAGCACATGCCCTTGGATGTCGGCGCTGAACCGGAACCCATGCACGGTCAGCGGTGGGACCACCTGGATGACCGCTTCGCGGATTTCGCTGCGCTGGCCTTCTATCTGTACCTGCGCCCGGCCACGCTGCACATAGAGCAGTTGGAACAGCTCGGCATGGCGATGGGGTTTGATTTCCCAGTGGTGCAAGCGGCTGCGCGCGGGGATCGACTCGCAATGCAGCAAGTCGGTACCGGGCCAGGCCTGATTCTCGCCGTAGAGCTGGAACAGTGGCACCCCGGGAAGTCTGGTGGTCATGGCAATGTCTGTCCGTTAATCGAACGAAATTTTTAAAAGTGCAGGTATTGCATGGGATTTCACACTTTTTGCCAGGCTGCGGCCAGTAAAAATGCAGGTGCAAACCCAAATCAGCAGATGCCCGGGGACAGGTTGCACGCACCGGCATCGATAGCAAGAGACAACAACAATGAAGACTCAGGTTGCAATCATCGGGGCCGGTCCGTCCGGCTTGCTGCTTGGCCAGTTGCTGCACAAGGCCGGTATCGACACCGTGATCCTCGAACGCCAGACACCTGACTACGTGCTCGGGCGCATCCGCGCCGGCGTGCTCGAGCAGGGCACGGTCGATCTGTTGCGCGAGGCGGGTGTCGCCGAGCGCATGGACCGCGAAGGGTTGGTGCACGAGGGCGTCGAGCTGCTGGTCGGCGGTCGTCGCCAACGCCTGGACCTCAAGGCCCTCACCGGCGGCAAGACGGTCATGGTCTACGGCCAGACCGAAGTCACCCGCGACCTCATGCAGGCCCGCCAGGCCAGTGGCGCGCCGATCATCTACTCGGCCAGTGAGGTACAGGTGCATAGGCTGGATACCTCACAACCCTCTGTCACTTTCGAGAAGGACGGGCAACGCCAGCATCTGGAGTGCGACTACATTGCCGGATGCGATGGTTTCCATGGCGTGTCACGCCAGAGCATTCCCGCAGGTGTGCTCAAGCAATACGAACGGGTCTATCCGTTCGGCTGGCTGGGCCTTTTGGCCGATACGCCTCCGGTCAGCCACGAGCTGATCTATGCCCATCACGAGCGTGGCTTCGTGCTGTGCAGCCAGCGTTCCCACACCCGCAGCCGCTATTACCTGCAGGTGCCGCTGCAAGAGCGGGTGGAGGATTGGAGCGACCAGCGCTTCTGGGATGAGCTCAAGGCACGGCTGCCAGAAGATGTGGCCGCGCGCCTGGTCACCGGGGCGGCGTTGGAAAAAAGCATCGCACCGCTGCGCAGTCAGGTGGTCGAGCCCATGCAGTATGGCCGGCTGTTCTTGGTCGGTGATGCCGCGCACATCGTGCCGCCCACGGGAGCCAAGGGGCTGAACCTGGCGGCGTCGGATGTCAATTACCTGTACCGGATCCTGGTCAAGATCTACCGCGAGGGGCGTACCGACCTGCTGACCCAGTATTCGCCTCTGGCCTTGCGCCGGGTGTGGAAGGGCGAGCGGTTCAGTTGGTTCATGACCCAGTTGCTGCATGACTTTGGCGAGCACCACGATGACTGGGACCGCAAGATGCAGGAGGCCGACCGGGAGTATTTCCTCAGCTCACCGGCCGGGTTGGTGAACATTGCCGAGAATTATGTGGGGTTGCCGTTCGAGGCAGTGGAGTAGGGCGGTCGACTTCATTCTTGGGTAGAGCCGCGCTTGCAGAGCCAGCGCGGTCTTTTCCACACGTGAATCAAGGGTTGTAAGTTGGGAGTTTATTTGAAGTTTTATTCTTTTATCTGGGCGGGATTATTTGTATTCGAGATGTTGATTGTGACTTTGTCTGTGTGGGTTTTTTTACTGTTTTTCAAATATCTTGAAAGACAATTTAAATGAGTTGCATGGGAGTGGTGCGGCGATAACAATTGTGGCGTTTATTCTTAATTGATGGTCGATGTGCAAATGGACTTGATACACGAAGGTATGCCCCATTACGGCCGCACGAAAGAACGGCTAAAGGGCGTTAGCCAATGAGCGATTCCGAGTACTACACCGTGGCGCAATGCGTGAGCCGGTTGATCCCTGGCTTCGATGGCGTACGCACCCTTGAGGTGCCTGCCGACCTGCCGGGGGTGGTGATCTTCCTGCATGGGGTGAATGACCCGGGGGCATCGTATGAGGCGGTGGAG
>NZ_JBLUPV010000037.1:0-50609 GCF_048068075.1 Pseudomonas sp. NY15354 | reverse complement strand
GCACAAGAACGCCGGTTTGTAGATGTGTTTGCTCGCACGAACATCATCCATCAAACCGGCGTTCTTGTTTCTGTCTTTCCCGGGATTCCGTGAAGAACCTTTTTTTATGCCCAAGCCAAGCGTGGAACGCTATCGTTGTCCGAGGATTTGCCCAGGATGCTGCAACGGATTGCATGTCAAGGATTACCAGGAGCCCGCCGATGAGCGCTGCCAACCCCATCCCGCCTTGCGTACTGATTGCCGAAGGCGATCCTTGGGTGCGCGACATGCTCCGCGACATGCTGCTCAGCGTCCGCTGCGATGCCCGTTTGCAGGTCTGTTCCAATGGACCGGAAGCAGTGGCCGCGCTGGCCAGCAAGCCCGATCTGATCATCGCTGCCCGCGAGCTGGTCGGTGGCGACGGCCTGGACTTGCTGCGCAACGTGCGTGCTAAGCAACAAACCTCTAGCTTGCCCTTCATCCTCATGAGCGAGCGCAGCGACAGCGCCAGCGTGCATGAGGTGTTGCCGCTGCATCCCACCGCTTACTTGAGCAAACCTCTGGATCTGGAGAACCTGCGCAAACGCCTGGAAAAACTCCTGCTGGAGGTGGGCGAGCAGGTTGCCTGCCCGGTGCCGGCCTTGCAGCCGGGCATCAAGCTGCCGGCCTATCTGGAGCAGCGCCGCGCCAGCGCCGATGGCGGGCCGCTGCTGGCCGATGTGCAGGCGGCGATCAAGCGCGCGCTCAACCCCCAGGGGCTGAACCTGAGGGTTCTGGAAGAAGAGGTGCGTAACGACCCACAGATCACGGCGGTGCTGATTGCCGCCGCCAACAGTGCCGCGCTGCACAGCGAAGTGCCGGTGCAAACGCTGTTGCAGGCCTTGAACAAGCTCGGCAGTACCCAGAGCATGAACCTTATCCTGGGCCTGGCCCTCAAGCGCAGTTCCCGCCTGAGCGACCCGCTGCTGGCGAGGCATGCGGCGCATTTCTGGGACCTTTCACTGCACACCGCCGAGTACGCCCGCAGCCTGGCGCGTCTGCTTGAGCTCGATGAAGAGCGCTGCTATTGCGCGGGTTTGCTGCATTGCCTGGGCGATCTGGCCGTGCTGCGTTGCCTGCAGGAGTGGTGCCTGGCCGGCGGTGAGTTGGACGAGGACCAGGTACAGCTGGCGCTCAATGAGTTTGGCGCCGCCTTTGGTTCGGCGCTGCGTACCCGCTGGCGCCTGCCGTTGAGCCTGCGCGAGCTGATCGCCGCGATCTACCAGCTCGGCGGTGGGGTCTATTCCCGGGAGATCCTGGCCATGAACCTGGCCGGGCAACTGTCGCGTCTGCCGGTGGAGCAGGGCCTCGAGAAAGTCGCCAGCAGCAAGACGGCGCGCCTGCTCAAGCTGGGAATGGCAGAGCTGAGCCGGTTACGCAGGCAGGTCTGACCTGCAGGCGCTGGCGTCGCCTGCGATGGGCCGCGCAGCGGTCACAAATCTTCAATGGAGGGGCTCTCCCGAACGTCTCAGCCCCGCACGATCTGGTTCTTGCCCTGACGCTTGGCCTGGTACATGGCGGCGTCGGCACGGGCGAAGAGGGTGTCGATGAGGTCGTCCTCATCGGTGAGTTCGGTAACGCCTTGGCTGACCGTGACGCCATACACCTGCTGCCCGTGGCTGAAGCTCAAGTGCTGGATCTCCCGTTGCAGCCGTCCGGCGATCTGTTCGGCGATCTGGGCGGTGCAGCCGGGGAACACGGCGGCGAACTCCTCGCCGCCGATTCGCCCGAACAGATCGCCCCGGCGCAGCACGGCGCGCCCGCTGTCGGCGATGCGTTGCAGCACCTGGTCACCTTCCTGGTGGCCATAGGTATCGTTGATCTGTTTGAAGTCATCGATGTCTAGCAACAGGAAGGCCAAGGGCTTGCCTTCTTCCCGGGCGGTTTCCAGGGCCTGGCGGGCGCACTCGAAGAAGTGGCGGCGATTGCTGCTCTGGGTCAGCACATCGGTGGTGGCCAGGCGCTGTAGCTCGCCTTCGAGCTGTTTCTTCTCGGTGATGTCCTCGGCGATGCCGACGATGATCACGCGTTGGTCGGTGTCGCGCTGCTGGTTGACGTAGCACTTGTCGCTCAGCCAGCGCACCTGGCCTGCGGCGTTGAGGATGCGGTACTCGCGGTCTTCCACCGCGCCGGTGTCGAGCACTTGCGCCAGGCTGCGCTCGGCGTATTCCAGGTCGTCCGGGTAGATGCTGTCGCGCCAGGCGTTGTAGTCGGCCAGTACCAGGCTGGCCGGGCGACCGAAGATGCGCTCATAGGCGGGGCTGACGTACAGCACCCGGCGGGTTTCCCAGTCGAAGGCCCACAGCACGGCGTTGACGCTGTCGAGCAGCGAGCTGTAGAGCTGCTCGCGTTCGCTCAGTCGGGCGACTTCGCCCTGGGCATGGAGCAAGGCGAGCAGGGTCTGTGCAGCTTCCGGCGGTGGATTGCCGAAGAGGGTCGAGGTGAGGTCTTTGGCCATGAGCACGGAGCGATTCTCGGCGTGAAAGCGTGCGGCCACGATCCGGCCCGCCACGCGGGCGATATGCCGGATTTGAGTCGAGGAGGGAAGTGAAGTTCCGGTCGGCACGCCCCGTGACGAGGCGTGCCGATCAACGGTGCTCAGGTGCCGGAAGGGCGCAGGGAGTAGGTTTTCAGCTGGTCGGCGAAGTCGCGCAGGGCCTGGATGCCGCTGGCTTCCGCTTCGTGGATCCAGTCTTTCATGGCGGCCAGCATGTCATGGCCGTTGGCGCTGGTGCGGGCCCAGATCTGCTGCAGCGCCAGGCGTTTTTCATAGATGGTCTTGAGCGACTGGCTGTGGGCGAGCATGGACTCGATGCGCACGTGATGGCGGTCCTGCAGCAGGCTCGTTTCACGCGACAGCAGGCGCTTGGCACGACGGAAGTGGTGGCGCACCGAGGTGTCGACCCGGGCCAGCTCCTGCTTGACCAGCGGCGCGATGACCAGCTTGCGGTACTGGGCCATGATCTGGAAGCGGTTGTTGAGGATGGCCATGGCGGTGTCCATGTCCAGATGCGCCTTGCCCTCGACCCGATGAGCGATGGGCGCCACGCGCTGGACTTTGGCCAGGTGCAGCAGGCACAGCAGGCGAATCCACATCCAGCCCATGTCGAACTCCCAGCGCTTGACCGAAAGCTTGGCCGAGTTGGGGTAGGTGTGGTGGTTGTTGTGCAACTCCTCGCCGCCGATCACGATGCCCCAGGGCACCAGGTTGGTGGCCGCATCCCGGCACTCGAAGTTGCGATAGCCCAGCGCATGGCCCAGACCA
The DNA here is from genome assembly GCF_048068075.1 of Pseudomonas sp. NY15354. NCBI lineage: Bacteria > Pseudomonadati > Pseudomonadota > Gammaproteobacteria > Pseudomonadales > Pseudomonadaceae > Pseudomonas > Pseudomonas sp. NY15354. Next base: position 47,326 of record NZ_JBLUPV010000037.1, on the reverse strand, counting down.
TTGACCACGCCCGCGGCCCAGAAGGGGATCCACATCATCTGCACTGCCCAGATGGTGATGCCGATGGTGCCGAACAGCAGCAGGTCGATCACCGCCATCAGGGCAATGCCGCCGAGCTTGTAGCGCGAATAGAGGTTGCGCTCGATCCAGTCGTCCGGGCAGTTCTTGCCATAGATGCGCAGGGTCTCGGGGTTGCGTGCTTCTTCGCGGTAGAGCTCGGCGCCTTTGCGCAGCACGGTGCCCAGGCCCTTGTAGAGCGGGCTGTGGGGATCGTCGGCGGTTTCGCACTTGGCGTGGTGCTTGCGGTGTACGGCGGTCCATTCACGGGTGTTCTGCGCCGTGGTCAGCCACAGCCAGAAGCGGAAGAAATGCTTGAGCCCGGCATTGAGCTCCAGGGCCCGGTGGGCGGAGTAGCGGTGCAGATAGATAGTGACGCTGATGATGGTCACGTGGGTCATCAGCAGGGTGACGCCGACCAGTTGCCAGGCCGACAGATCGAGAAAACCGTAGTACCACATAGGTGTAGAGACCCTCGAAAAAACAGGGAAACAGCGCGGGCATTATCACCGGGTGGGGAAATAAAACCAGTCGCCCTTTCCGATAGGAAGTCACGGCATGTTTCAGTCTTTATAATGTCCCATTCTTTTTCATGGACTTATCCACCCGACATGTCTGTTTCCGTTCGCGACGCCTTGCGCATGGCTGCGCTGTACCTGGTGTTCTCGTTGCTTTGGCTGGTGATGTCAGAGCAGGTGTTGCAGGGTCTTTTCGAGGATCACGAGGTGCTGGCGGTCGGGCGGCAGCTCAATGCATTCGTCTGGATGCTGCTGACCACCGGATTGATCTTCGTCACCCGTGCCCGTCTGCTCAATTTCATCGGCATCGGTGCGCGACTGCGCAGTGAGGATCGCGAACGTCTGCGCATGGCGGCGGCGGTGTTCGACAGCACCCTCGAAGGGGTGTTGGTGACCGACAGCAGCGGCCTGATCGTGCACGTCAACCGCGCCTTCATGCGCATCACCGGCTATGCCCAGGACGAAGTGCTCGGCCAGCGCCCAAGCAAGTTCAAGTCCGGTCGCCATGGCCCGCCGTTCTATCAGCAGATCTACGCCTCCCTGGCCGAGAGGGGCGAGTGGAGCGGGGAGATCTGGAACCGCCGCAAGAGTGGCGAGATCTACCCGCAATGGCAGACGATCTGCGCCATTCGCGATGACGCAGGCGCGCTCACCCATTACGTGGCGGTGTTCAGCGACATCAGTGCGATCAAGCACACCGAGCAGGAGCTGGCCTACCTGGCGCACCACGACCCACTGACCGGCCTGCCCAACCGCCTATTGTTCAACGACCGCGCCGAGCAAGCGTTGGCGATGGCCCAGGCCAACAAGCGCGGATGCGCGCTGCTGCTGCTTGACCTCGACCACTTCCAGAGTATCAACGATGGCCTAGGCCATACCTTGGGCGACCAGTTGCTCAAGCTGGTGGGCGAGCGCTTGCGCGACCTGCTGGGCAGTGGCGTGACTCTGGCGCGCCTGGGCGGGGATGAATTCGGCGTGCTGGCCGAGAACTGCCCGCAGGTCGGCCAGGCCGCCACCCTGGCCCAGGCCATCATCGAACGCATGCGCGAGCCGTTCGTCTTCGAAGGGCATCGCCTGTTCATCAGTGTGAGTGTCGGTATCAGCCTGTTCCCAAGTGATGCGCAAAGTGCCGCCCAACTGCTGCGCAACGCCGATGCGGCGCTGTTCAAGGCCAAGAACAACGGCCGTGCCTGCTATGCCCTGTACACCGAAGAGCTGACCGCCCACGCCCAGCAGCGCGTGGAGACTGCCGGCGAGTTGCGTCGGGCGCTGGAGCAGCAGGAGTTGCGGGTGTTCTACCAACCCGTGCATGACCTGTTGAACAACAAGTTGGTCGGCGTCGAGGCACTGGTGCGCTGGGAGCACCCCACCCGTGGGATGGTTTCGCCGGGCGAGTTCATCCCCATCGCCGAGCGCACCGGGCTGATCGCCGAGATCGACGCCTGGGTGCTGCGTCAGTCGTGTCGGCAAATGATGCAATGGCAGGTCGAAGGGCGTGAGCTGCAGTTCGTCGCGGTGAACATCTCCAGCCGCCTGTTCGGCCAGCGTGAGCTGTACCGCCAGGTGGCCGAGGTGCTGCACGATACCGGCCTGGACCCTGCGTTGCTGGAGCTGGAGGTCACCGAGAGTGCGGTGATGGAGGACCCGGAAGTGGCGCTGGAGCAATTGCACCGGCTGCGCGAGCTGGGTCTGAGCCTGGCCATCGATGATTTCGGCACGGGCTATTCGTCGCTGCTGCGGCTCAAGCGCCTGCCGGTGCAGAAGCTCAAGATCGACCAGGGCTTCGTGGCAGGTCTGCCCAGCGATGAAGACGACATTGCCATCGTGCGGGTGATCATCGCCCTGGCCCGGAGCATGGGCATGCAGGTGCACGCCGAAGGGATCGAGCAGGCCGAACAGGCGCGCTTCCTGCTGGAACAACAGTGCGACCTGGGGCAGGGATACTGGTACGGGCGGCCGATGCCGGCGGTGGATTTACGCTGGAACTGAGAGGCTTAGGGCTGCTTTGCAGCCCATCGCAGGCTTCGCCAGCGCCCCACAGATTGCGCTGTACCAGCGCCTTGTGCCGCGAAAGGGCCGCGCAGCGGCCCCAAAGGACTAACGCTTGTTCAGCCCCTTGGCCAAGCGATCCCCACCCAGCTGGATCACTGCCACCAAGGCCACCAGCATGGCGATCACGGTCAGCATGATCTGGCTGTCGAAGCGCTGGTAGCCATACCGATACGCGATATCGCCCAATCCTCCCGCGCCGATGGCGCCCGCCATGGCCGAGGAGTTGATCAAGGTCACCAGGGTGATGGTGAAGCCGCCGACGATCCCTGGCAGCGCCTCGGGCAGCAATACATGCCAGACGATGTGCCAGCGCCGGCATCCCATGGCCTGGGCGGCTTCGACCAGACCATGGTCGACCTCGCGCAGGCTGACCTCGGCAATCCGTGCGAAGAACGGCGTAGCGGCGATGGTCAGGGGGACCACGGCGGCCCATACCCCGTAGGTGGTGCCCACCACCAGGCGGGTGAAGGGGATCAGCGCGACCATCAGGATCAGGAACGGGATCGAGCGGAACAGGTTGACGATCGCGCCCAGCGCCCGATTCAGCAACGGCGCTTCGAAGATTCCACCCTTGTCGCTGGTAACCAGCAGCACCGCCATCGGCACGCCGACCACCAACGCAATGAGCGACGACACACCCACCATCAACAGCGTATCGAGCAAGCCTTCGAGCAGACGATCAAGCCACATAACCCAGTACCTCCACGTCCTCGGCCCAGTGTCTGGCGCGCTCGAGCAATTGGTGCGATGCATGGGGCGAGCCTTGCACGGACAGCACCAGTTGCCCCAGGGCATGGGTGCCGATGGTCTCGATGCCGCCTTGAAGCAGGCGTATCCGCCCACCCAGGTCGTTGAACAGGTCCGACAGTTGCGGTTCGCCCAGCAGGTTCAGGCGCAGCACCACGGCATCACCTGGGCCCGTCGGGCTGGCGCGCAGGTTGGCCTGCAGGGCAGCGGGCAATCTGGCCTGCAAGGGCGCGAGCAACGTGCGGGTCACCTCGTGACGGGGCGAGCCGAACACCCGCCAGACCTCGCCTTGCTCGACGATCTCGCCGCGCTCGAGGACCACCACCCGGTGGCAGATATCGCGGATCACCGACATCTCGTGGGTGATCAGCACCACGGTCAGCCCAAGGCGCTGGTTGATGTCGCGCAGCAGTTCGAGAATCGAGGCGGTGGTTTCGGGGTCGAGCGCTGAGGTGGCCTCGTCGCACAGCAAGATTTCAGGATCATGCACCAGCGCCCGGGCGATCCCGACGCGCTGTTTCTGCCCCCCGGAGAGCTGCGCCGGGTACACTTGGTGCTTGTGCGCCAGGCCCACCAGCTCCAGCAGCTCGCTGACCTTGCGCTGGCGCTCGGCCTTGGGCACGCCAGCGACCTTCAAGGGCAACTCGACGTTCTGCCACACGGTCTTGGCCGACATCAGGTTGAAGTGCTGGAAGATCATGCCGATGCGTCGGCGCAGGGCAACGAGCCGGTCCTCGTCGAAGGGCGCGATGTCGGTCTGGTCGATCAGGACCCGGCCCTGGCTGGGCTGCTCCAGGCGATTGATGGTGCGCAGCAGGGATGACTTGCCGGCACCGCTGCGACCAATGATGCCGAAGATCTCGCCGCGACGGATGTTCAGGTCGATGCCGTGCAAGGCGGGTTGCGCCTGGCCGGGGTAGGTCTTGCCCAGGCCGATGAAGCGCACGTGGGCTTCGTTGACCTCCGGGCGCAGGACTTGCTCGCGGGCGGGCGGCGGGGAGTCTTGCGGTAGGGGCGCCTTGAGGGCGCTGGCGCTGCTCATCTCAGCCCTCCCAGCCGGCCTGGTACAGGCTGCCATGGGCTTTGTCCAAGGCGGCGCGCACGGCCGGCGAGTGCTGGTAGATATCGACGAATTTCGCCAGGCGTGGGTCTTCCTTGCTTTGTGGACGAATCACGAACTGGATCACGTACTCCTTGTTCTCCAGGCCGTCGAACAGCAGCGCCGAGGTGGCATCGAAGCTGTTGGCCAGGCGGATGTAGGCCGGATAGCCCTGGACCAGGTCGGCGTCGTCATAGGCGCGTACCAGTTGCACGGCCTCGACCTGCAGGATCTTCAGCTTCTTGGGGTTGGCGACGATGTCGTCCTCGGTGGCCTTGTAGCCAACGCCTGGCTTGAGGGTGATCAGCCCGGCCTTGGCCAGCAATTGCAGACCTCGCCCACTGTTGATCGGGTCGTTGGCGATGGCCACGCTGGCGCCTTCGGGCAGCTCGGCGAAACTTTTGTAATGTTTGGAGTAGAGCCCGACGTTGTTGATGATGCCGGGGGCGTAGGGCACCAGGTTGAAGCCGGCGGCGGCCTTGGCGTTTTCCAGGAAGGGAATGTGCTGGAAGTAGTTCACGTCGATGTCGCCGCTGTTGAGGCTGACATTGGGAGCGATCCAGTCGCTGAACTCGATCAGCTTCACATCCAGGCCTTGTTTGTGGGCTTCCTCCACCGCGGCTTCCAGCGGGATGGCGAAGGCCGCGGTGGTACCAATCTTCAGCGGCTCGGCGGCGGTCGCGGCGCCGGCCAGGCTCAGGGACAGGACAGCGGCCGCGACGGGCCGGAACAGTTTTTCAAGCATGGTGCAGGGCTCCAGTCGGGGCAGGGGTCGGGTTGCGATAGGCCGCGCCGGGGTGACCCGCGGGCAGGTAGGGATGAGGTGCGCCAAACAGTTTTTCGCGCAGGGCGCCTTCGGCGTAGGCGGTCTTGTAGCGGCCACGCCGTTGCAGCTCCGGGACGACCAGGTCGATGAAGTCTTCGAAGCTTTCCGGGGTCACGGTGCGGGTCAGGTTGAAGCCATCCAGGCCGGTCTGATCGATCCATTCGATCAGTTGTTCGGCGACCTGCTCGGGTGCGCCGACCAGCGTCACGTAGCGGCCACCCAGGGCGTGCTGCTGAAGCAGGCGGCGGCGGGTCCAGGCGCTGTCCTGCAACTGGCGGGTGGCCGATTGGATCGCGTTACCCTGGGTAAAGCCAATCGGTTCGTCCAGCCCATAGGCGGCAAAATCGATACCAGTGGAGCTGGCAAAGTGCGCCACGCCTGCTTCGGGGCTGGCATGGCGCAGGTATTGGGCATGCTTGGCGTGGGCCTGGGCCTCGGTAGGCGCGACGATCACGGTGATGCCCATGAACACTTTGATCGCCTGCGGGGCGCGGCCAGCGGCACGGGCGGCCGCGCGGACCTTGTCGACCTGGGCGCGGGTGGCCGCCTGGTCCTGGCCGCTGATGAACACGCACTCGGCATGTTGGCCCGCGAACGCCAGGCCCCGGGGCGAGCTGCCCGCCTGGAACAGTACCGGCGTGCGCTGGGGCGAAGGCTCGCACAGGTGGTAGCCCTCGACCTTGTAGAACTCGCCGTGATGCTGGACTTTGCGCACTTTGCTCGGCTCGGCGTAGACCCGCCGCTCGCGGTCGGCGATCACCGCGTCATCGTCCCAGCTGCCTTCGAGCAGCTTGTACAGCACCTGCAGGTATTCGTCGGCCTGGTCGTAGCGCCGGTCGTGCTCGGGTTGCTGGGCCAGCCCCATGGCCCGGGCGGCGCTGTCCAGGTAACCGGTGACGATGTTCCAGCCGACCCGGCCATTGCTCAGGTGGTCGAGAGTCGAGAGGCGCCGGGCGAACAGATAGGGCGCCTCGTAGGTGAGGTTGGCGGTCAGGCCAAAGCCCAGGTGACGAGTGACTGCAGCCATGGCCGAGACCAGCAGCAGCGGGTCGTTGACCGGCAGCTGGATCGACTCTTTGAGCGTCACGTCCAGTGACTGCCCATAGACATCGTAGGTGCCGACGATGTCGGCGATGAACAGCCCATCGAACAGCCCGCGTTCCAGCAGACGTGCCAGGTCGGTCCAGTAGGTCAGGGTCTTGTACTGGGTCGAGGTGTCCCGCGGGTGGGTCCACAGGCCATGGTTGATGTGCCCGACGCAATTCATGTTGAAGGCGTTGAGCAGGATCTCTTTGGCCATCAGATCGTCCCTCGGCGCGGCGGGTTTTCACCGTTGAGGTAGTAGTTGCCGATGGCGTGGTACTTCCAGCGCACCGGGTCGTGCAAGGTGTGCACACGGGCGTTGCGCCAGTGGCGGTCGAGGTTGTGCTCGGCCAGGGTGGCCTGGCTGCCGGCCAGTTCGAACAGGGTGGTACCAGCAGCGAGGGACACCTCGGTGCTGATCGCCCGGGCCTCGGCGACGGCGATGGACGCGGCGGCGACGTTGGCGGCGCTGCTGTCGTCGCGGGCCCGGTCCAGGAACTCCCCGGCCCGCTCCAACAACGCCTCGGCAGCGTGCAGGCGGATGGCCAGATGGCCGAAACTCTTGAGGGTCAGTGGGTCGTCACTGGCCTTGTCGATACCTGAGTCGACCCACGGCCGGCTGCGGGTGCGCACAAAGTGCAGCGCGTCCTCAAGGGCGGCGCGGGCGATGCCGGTGTCGATCGCGGCATGGAGGATCTGCGCCAAGGGGCCGACGGGCGTTGGGCGGTCGAAGGCGCTCTGGAACGGCACCACATCCTCATCGTGAACCTGCACGTTGTCGAACACCACTGAGCCGCTGCCGGTGGTGCGCTGGCCGAAGCCGCTCCAGTCATCGATCACCTGCAGGCCAGGGGTGTCCGCGGGCACGAACACCAACTGCTGAACGCCTGCGTCATCGACCACCGACGTGGGGATGCGCTGGGCGTACAGGGCGCCGGTGGCGTAGAACTTGCGGCCGTTGATGCGCAGGCCATCGCGGTCGCGGCTCAGGCGGGTGGTGCGGTCATGGGCGGTCTTGGTGCCCAGTTCGGCCAGGGCATTGCCGAAGCGCCGGCCTGCCAGGACCTCGGCGTAGAGGCGTCGCTGCTGCTCGGGCGAGCCGTTCACCCGAAGCACTTCCAGGGCATAGAAGTGGTTTTGCGGGATCTGCCCCAGGGCGGCATCGGCCTGGGCGATGCGGGCGATGACCTTGGCCAGGGTGACGTTGGATACGCCGGCGCCGCCAAAGGCCTTGGGCACGCTGATGCCCCACAGGCCGGAGCGGGTGAACAGCTCGAGTTCGGCGTGAGGCAGGAGGCGTTCGCGGTCGCGCAGGGCGCTGTCACGCTGTAGCTGCTGGGCGAGGTCTTCGGCGACAGCCAGGGCTTGGGCATCGCTGGTGATGACCGCCGCCTTGGGGGTGGGGTGGGTCAGTGCGTTCATGTGTTTCTCCAGTGCGGATCGCAGGGGGCCGCTTCGCGCCCCATCGCAGGCTGTCGCCAGCGCCCACCGGTTCCCTCGTGGTCAGGGCAGGCGCAGGCGCAGGCGCGCTCAAATCCAGGAATGACGGGCAGGGCGGGTGCCGTTGAGGTGCCAGGCGCCGACGGCGTGGTACTTCCAGCGCACCGGGTCGTGCAGGGTGTGCACGCGGGCATTGCGCCAGTGGCGGTCGAGGTTGAACTCGGCGAGGGTGGCGCGGCTGCCGGCCAGCTCGAAGAGCTTCTCGCTGGCCTGCAAGGCCACTTCGGTGGTCAGCACCTTGGCCTCGGCCACGGCGATCGAGGCGCGGGCTGCCGACGCCTCATCCACCGGGCCGGCATTGACCTCGTCGAGCACCTGGGCGGCCTTGCGCAGCAGCGCCTCGGCAGCGTGCAACTCCAGCTTGAGGCGGCCGATGTCGGCGATCACATAGGGGTCGTCGCTGGCCCGGTCCACCTTGGCTTCGATCCAGGGGCGGGACTTCTCACGCACGAAGGTGATGGCATCTTCGATGGCCGCTTCGGCGATACCGGCATCGATGGCGGCCTGGATCAACTGCGAGGCCGCGCCCTGGGTATTGGGCACGTCGCGCTGGCGCCAGTTGTCCACCACGAGCTCGGCGTCAACCGGGACCTGGTCCAGCAGCACGGTGCCACTGGCGGTGGTGCGCTGGCCGAAGCCGGACCAGTCATCGACGATGCGCAGGCCCGGGCTGCCCCGGCGCACGAAGGCCAGGCGCTGGCGGCCCTCGTCATCCAGAGCCTTGACCGCCACCCAATGGGCGAACAGGGCGCCGGTGGAGTAGAACTTCTCGCCGCTGATGCGATAGCCCTCGCCGTCGCGGGTGATCCGCGCCTTGAGGGTGAGGGTGTCCTTGGTGCCGCGCTCAGGCCCGGCATTGCCGATACGCCAGCCGTCCAGCACGGAGCGGAACAGCGTGGCCTGCTGAGCCTCGGTGGCAGTCAGTCGCAGCAGTTGGATCATGCCGAACTGGTTCTGCGGAATCTGCCCCAGGGCCGGGTCGGCGGCGCTGATCACGCGGAAGACTTCGGCGATGGTCTGGAACGAGACCTCGGGGCCGCCATGGGCCTTGGGAATGCTGATGCTGCCCAGGCCGCTGCGGGTGAACTGTTCGATCTCGGTCCAGGGCAGCTTGCGCTGCTGGTCACGGCGCGAAGCCTGTTGGCGGGCCGCGTCGGCCAATTCCCGGGCGGCCTGGAGGGCCTCGGCGTCAGTGCGCAATACCTTGGCCGGCAGTAGCGGGGGTGAGCTGTCGAGATCGCTTGTGGACCAGACCATTCCTTACCTCACAAAAGTTGAAAGCGTCGCTGGCAGCGACAGACATTTGCTGGTCCGGTGGTCCGGTCTATATACCCTATTGGTTTATAAAAACTTTATGAACTAACTTTTTGGACTATCTATAGAAGGGCAGGTTTTGGTATCGCCCACGCGCACGCATTCGCGGGTAAACCCGCTCCAACAGAGCGTGCGTCGAACTCTGTGGGAGCGGGTTTACCCGCGAATGCGTCAGTGGTGACAGCGAGAAAATCAGCCCGCCGCAGTGCCCAGAAACTTACGCAGGAACTGCCGTGTCCGTTCTTCCTTGGGGTTGGCGAACAGCGCCTTGGCCTCGCCCTGCTCCACGATCACACCCTTGTCGAAGAAGATCACCCGGTTGGCCACGTCCCGGGCAAAGCTCATCTCGTGGGTGACGATGATCATGGTGCGCTTCTCCTCGGCCAGGCCGCGGATGGTCGCCAGTACCTCGCCCACCAGCTCGGGATCGAGCGCGGAGGTCGGTTCGTCGAAGAGAATCACCTCCGGCTCCATGGCCAGGGCCCGAGCGATGGCCACCCGTTGCTGCTGGCCGCCGGACAGGCGCCGTGGGTAGGCGTCTTCCTTGCCGGCCAGGCCGACCTTGGCCAGCAGGCGACGGCCCAGTTCGATGGCTTTGTCCCGGGGCGTCTTCTTGACGATCACCGGCCCTTCGATGACGTTCTCCAGGGCGGTGCGGTGAGGGAACAGGTTGAAGTTCTGGAACACGAAACCGGCCTGCTGGCGCAGGCGGCGGATCGCTCCTTGCTGACTGCCCAGCGAGCGGTTGGCGTCAATGCTGATGTCGCCGATCTGGATACGCCCGGCGTCGGGTGTTTCCAGCAGGTTGAGGCAGCGCAGGAAGGTGGTCTTGCCCGAGCCGCTGGGGCCGATGATGGCCACCACTTCGCCGGGCTGGACAGTCAGGTCGATGCCGTTGAGCACGGTCTGGCCCTTGAACTGCTTGGTCAGGCCTTCTACTACGATCATCTTCAGTGCTCCTGGTCGTGCTGGTTGACCCGCGCTTCCATGCGGTTCTGGAAGTGCGCAAGGATGGTGCACAGGATCCAGTAGATCACTGCCACAGCCAGGTACATGGTGAAGACTTCGAAGGTGCGCGCGGTGATCAACTGCGCCTGGCGGAACAGCTCAGGCACCTGGATGGTCGCCGCCAGGGCGGTGTCCTTGACCAGGGAAATGAAGCTGTTGCCCAGCGGCGGCAAGGCGGTGCGCATGGCCTGTGGCAGGATCGCCCGGCGCATGGCCTGGGTGCGGGTCATGCCGATGCTGGCGGCGGCTTCCCACTGGCCACGGTCGATCGAGGAGATCGCCGCGCGCAGGATTTCGCAGATGTACGCGGCCATGTTCAGCGAAAGGCCGATCAGCGAGGCCGGGATCGGATCGAGCTCGATACCGATCTGCGGCATGCCGAAATAGATCACGAACAACTGCACCAGCAGCGGCGTGCCCCGGAAGAACGAGACATACACCCGGGCCAGCCAGTCCAGCGGCAGGATCTTGGAACGGCGCATCAGGGCCAGGGCGAAGCCCAGGACCAGGCCGAAGAACATGCCGCCGACACTGAGCAGCACCGTGTAACCCGCGCCCTTGAGCAAGAAGGGCGCGGAGTCGATGACAAGTTGCAGGCTTTCGGAAATCATTTAGTGACGTCGGCACCGAAGTATTTCTCGGACAGCTTGGCCAGGCTGCCATCGGCCTTGAGCTTGTCCAGCGCCTTGTTGATCGCCGCGAGCAGCTCAGGCTCGCCCTTGCGCAGGGCCACGCCCGACTCCAGTCGCGAGAAGGCTTCGCCGGCAAGCTCGGTGTCCTTGGCTTTCTGGGCGTATTCCAGGGCGGCCAGGCGGTCGATCAGGATCGCGTCGATGCGACCGTTACGCAGGTCGGCGAATTTGCTCGGGTCGTCTTCATAGGTGCGTACGTCGGCTTGCGGGACGTCCTTCTTCACCCACTGCTCGTAGTTGGTCCCCAGGCCCACGCCGACTTTCTTGCCCGCCAGGTCTGCGGCTTTGTGAATGTTCAGTTGCTCGGCTTTTTTCTTCAGGATCAGGGCCTGGATGCCGGAGATGGTGTAGGGCTCGGAGAAGTCATACTTCTTCTTGCGCTCGTCGGAGATGGTCACCTGGTTGATCACCACGTCCAGGCGCTTGGACTCCAGCGCGGCGAGGATGCCGTCCCACTTGGTCGGCTGTAGCTTGACCTTGACGCCCAGCTCCTTGGCCAGCAGTTCGGACAGTTCAACCTCGAAGCCGGCGAGCTTGCCGTTCTCGTCAACGAAGCTGAAGGGTGGGTAGGTGCCTTCCAGGCCGACGCTGATGCTGCCTTTTTCCTGGATGGTCTTGAGTTGCTCGCCAGCAAAGGCTTGGCTGAACAGGCCGGTCCCCAGCAGAAGGGCCAGGCTGGCGTTGAGAAGAGGTTTGGCGAAGATGGTCATGTAGGGCCCCGCGCTTGTTGTGGAAGTAGTGGGTGGCGACTATAGGGGTGGCCTTTATAGGCCTGGAAATAATAAAAACTTCTTTTGTTATTTCTTTTTCTGAGTTTTGTCGGATTTGGCAGCATTGAGGGTAGGCGAGGAATACACACTCTGTCAGTGCTGCTTATATCCGACTTAGCGCAGGATGGAATAAAGCGTTGTTTTTTCCAAGCACTGGATTTGCCGTACAGTGAATTCCATAGCGCGGCCGCGTTCATGAAGGCCCGCACAGCCTCGATCCAGGAGACCACCGTGAGCGAACATCCATCCACCGGACACTGGCAATTGCAGAACATCGTCAGCGACCTGCGCAGCGCCCGTGAGCAATGGCGAACCCGCAATGGCCGCAGCAGCGGCGAGCAGGGCGGGCGCGAACTGCCCTCGCGCGAAGCGATGCGCCAGATTCTCGAGCAACTGTGTGGGGCGTTGTTCCCCATGCGCCTGGGGCCGGTGGACCTGCGCGAGGAGAGCGAAGACTTCTATGTCGGGCACACCCTGGATGCCGCGCTTACCGCGCTGCTGGCCCAGGCGCGCCTGGAGCTGCGCTACGCCTCGCGCCACGGCAAGGCCGAGGTGCAGGACGTCGACGCCCATGCCTTGCAGTTGATCCAGGGCTTTGCCGCCGCGCTGCCGAACTTGCGCGTGCTGCTCGATACCGACGTGCTGGCCGCCTATCACGGCGACCCGGCGGCGCGCAGCGTCGATGAGGTGCTGCTGTGCTACCCGGGGATCCTGGCGATCATCCACCACCGCCTGGCCCACCACCTGTACCGGGCCGGCCTGCCGTTGCTGGCGCGGATCAGCTCGGAGCTGGCGCATTCGGCCACCGGCATCGACATCCACCCCGGCGCCCAGATCGGGCCGAGCTTCTTCATCGACCATGGCACGGGCGTAGTGATCGGCGAGACCGCGATCATCGGCGAGCGGGTGCGTATCTACCAGGCCGTGACTCTGGGCGCCAAACGCTTCCCGGCGGACGAAACCGGCATGCTGCACAAGGGCGAGCCGCGTCACCCGATCGTCGAGGACGATGTGGTCATCTACGCCGGGGCCACCATCCTTGGGCGGATCACCATCGGCAAGGGTTCGACCATCGGCGGCAATGTCTGGCTGACCCGTAGCGTGCCGGCCGAGAGCAACATCACCCAGGCGAATCTGCAGTTGGAGTGCGAAGGGCAGAAATAGTCAGGATCTGACGCTTTCTAGCTCGCCCGGTTCGCGGGTAAACCCGCTCCTACAGGTCCGGCGCTGACGCCAAGATCGCGCTGGACTGGTAGGAGCGGGGTTACCCGCGAACATGTCGGAATTCACTGCAAATAATGGGTTCAGCGGTCGGGCAAGGTCGCGTTGAAAGCCGATCCGTGTTTAACTTGAACGCTTGTTCAAAGTAAAAACGCTGGTCCATTGCCGGTGTTCAACAGGAGGATCCCCTTTGCTGAACCCGTTCAATCCGAATCTTTCACCGCTGCATGAGGTGCGCGCCCAATGAGTGCACCGACCCCCTCCCTTGCCAATGGCAAGATCCGCATGAACCCTCCGGTGTTCTACTTCGCGGCAAGCTTCATCCTTATCTTCGGCCTGGTGGTCATCGCCAATCCCAAAGCGGCGGGCGACTGGTTGCTGGCGGCGCAGAACTGGGCGGCCAACACGGTCGGCTGGTACTACATGCTGGCCATGACTCTGTACCTGGTCTTCGTGGTGGTCACCGCCTTGTCGGGCTACGGCAAGATCAAGCTCGGTGCCGACCACGACGAACCCGAATTCAGTTACCTGTCCTGGGCCGGCATGCTATTCGCCGCCGGCATCAGCATCACCTTGTTCTTCTTCTGCGTTTCCGAGCCGCTCACCCACATGTTGCAACCGCCCCAAGGCGAGGGTGGCACGGTGGAGGCCGGGCGTCAGGCGATGGAACTGCTATTCCTGCACTGGGGCCTGCATGGCTGGGGCGTGTTCGCCTTCGTCGGCATGGCGCTGGCGTATTTCGCCTACCGCCACAACCTGCCATTGGCGCTGCGCTCGGCGCTGTATCCCTTGATCGGCAAGCGCATCAATGGGCCGATCGGCTACGCGGTCGATGGCTTCGGCATCATTGCCACGGTGTTCGGCCTGGGGGCCGACATGGGCTTTGGCGTGCTGCACCTGAATGCCGGCCTGGATTACCTGTTCGGTATCAGCCACAGCCAGTGGATACAGGTGCTGCTCATCGTCCTGATGATGGGCGCCGCGGTGGCCGTCGCGGTCGCCGGGGTGGAAAAAGGCGTGCGGGTGATGAGTGACATCAACCTGTTCCTGGCCTGCGCGCTGCTGCTGTTCGTGCTGTTCGCCGGGCCCACCCAGCACCTGTTCAACACCTTGATCCAGAACCTGGGCGACTACCTCGGCGCCTTGCCGCGCAAGAGCTTCGATGTCTATGCCTATGGCGAGAACCGCGACTGGCTGGGCGGCTGGACCGTGTTCTATTGGGCCTGGTGGATTGCCTGGGCGCCGTTCGTGGGGCTGTTCATCGCGCGTATTTCCCGTGGTCGGACCATCCGCGAGTTCGTCTTTGGCGTGCTGTTGATCCCGCTGGGCTTCACCCTGGCGTGGATGTCGATTTTCGGCAACAGCGCCATGACCCAGGTGCTCGACCATGGCATGACCGCCCTGGGCCAGTCGGCCCTGGAAAACCCGTCCATGAGCCTGTACCTGCTGCTGGAAACCTACCCGTGGAGCAAGACCGTGATCGCGGTGACGGTGTTCATCAGCTTCGTGTTCTTCGTCACGTCGGCGGACTCGGGCACCGTGGTGCTCTCCACGCTGTCGGCCAAGGGTGGCGATGCGGATGAAGATGGCCCGAACTGGCTGCGCATCTTCTGGGGCGCCATGACCGCGCTGATCACCAGCAGCCTGCTGTTTGCCGGGAGCATCGACTCGCTCAAATCGGCGGTGGTGCTGACGTCGTTGCCGTTCTCGCTGATCCTGCTGTGCATGATGTGGGGGCTGCACAAGGCGTTCTACCTGGAGTCCCAGCGCCAGATCGCGCAGATGCACTCGCTGGCGCCGTTCGCCGTGTCGCGCCGTGGCCGAGGTGGCTGGCGCCAGCGCCTGAGCCAGGCGGTGCATTTCCCGTCACGCGACGAGGTGTACCGCTTCATGGACGACGTGGTGCGCCCGGCCATTGGCGAGGTCACCGAGGTGTTCGTGCAGAAGGGCCTGAATGTGATCACCCAGGACGACCCGAGCCACGACAACGTCAGCCTGAAGATCGGCCTGGGCGAAGAGCAGCCGTTCATCTACCAAGTGCAGATGCGCGGGTACTTCACCCCGTCGTTCGCCTTGGCCGGGTTGGGCACCCAGGAGTTGAAGAACCGCCGTTACTACCGCGCCGAGGTGCATCTGTCCGAAGGTAGCCAGAACTACGACCTGGTGGGCTACAACAAGGAGCAGATCATCAACGACATCCTCGACCAGTATCAGCGGCACATGCAGTTCCTGCATCTGGTCCGCTAGCCCACTGGAGGCCCATTCGCGGCACAAGGCCGCTCCTACAGGCAGGAGCAGCCTTGTGCCGCGAACTCAGGCCAAAAAGGCCTCTCCGAGGAGCATCAGAACGGCGCATCCCCCAGGATGGTCGCCCGATGCATCACCCGCCGGCTCGGCCGGTAGTCATCCACCGCATAGTGCTGGGTCACCCGGTTGTCCCAGAACGCTACGTCATTCTCCTGCCAACGCCAGCGAATCGTGAATTCGGGGCGGGTCGCATGGGCGAACAGCAGCTTGAGCAGCGCTTCGCTTTCCTGCTCATTCAACTCGTTGATCCGCGTGGTGAACCCTTCGTTGACGAACAGCGCCTTGCGCCCGCTCACCGGGTGGGTACGTACCACCGGGTGCGACAGCGGCGGGTTGTTGCGCCGGGTGGTCTCCCAGCGCGCCAGGTCCTCAGGTGTGGTGCCGAAGCGCTCGAGCGGGAAGGACTTGGTGAAGTCGTGAGTGGCGCTCAAGCCATCGAGCATCTCTCGCAGCGGCGCCGACAGGGCCTCGAAGGCGGCAATGCCGCTGGCCCACAGGGTGTCGCCGCCAAAGGCCGGCAACTGCTTGGCACTGAGCACCGCACCCAGGGCGGGCGTGGGCAGGAAGGTCACGTCGGTGTGCCAGACCGCATTGTCGCGCACGTCGGTGACCGCAGTGTCGAGCACCAGCACCTGCGGGGTGTCCGGCACATTGGGGTAGATCGGGTGGATGTGCAGGTCGCCGAAGCGCGCGGCGAAGCGGGCTTGCTGCTCAGGGGTGATGGGCTGGTCTCGGAAAAACAGCACCTGGTGCTTGAGCAGCGCCTGCTCGATGGCATTGCGTTGCTCGACGCTTATGTCGCGGGAGAGGTCCACGCCACTGATCTGGGCGCCGAGCGCTGGGCTTAAGGGGGTGATGGTCAGGCTCATGTCGGTCTCGCTTGAAGGGTGTGCCAGTCGGTCCGCGAAAGGCGTTGCAGGGTCAGTGGCTTTGCCCATGCCAGGGCACCAGCTTGCGCTGGACCGCGCGCAGGCCCATCTCCAGGGCGAAGGCGATCAGGGCGATCAGCAAGATCCCCAGCACCACCACGTCGGTGACCAAGAACTGCGCCGCCGACTGCACCATGAAGCCCAGGCCGCTGGTGGCGGCGATCAGTTCGGCGGCCACCAGGGTCGACCAGCCGACCCCAAGGCCGATGCGAATGCCGGTGAGGATGTCCGGCAGGGCGCTGGGCAGGATCACATGGCGGATCAACTGCGCCTTGGTCGCGCCCAGTGACTGGGCGGCTCGCAGCTTGGCCGGGTCGACGGTACGCACGCCGGTGGCGGTGGCGATGGCGATCGGGGCGAAGATCGCCAGATAGATCAACAGCACCTTCGACAGCTCGCCAATGCCGCACCAGATCACGATCAGCGGCAGGTAGGCCAGCGGTGGGATCGGCCGGTAGAACTCGATCAGCGGGTCGAGGATGCCGCGGGCGACGCGGTTGTGGCCGATGGCCAGGCCGATCGGGATGGCGGTCAGCGTCGCGGCGAGCAGGGCCAGGCCGATCCGTGCGAGGCTGGCGCCCAGGTGCTGCCAGAGGCTGGCGTCCATGTAGCCTTGGGTGAGCAGCGTCCAGGCCTTGGCCAGGATGTCGGCGGGCGAGGGCAGGAACAGCGGCTCGATCCAGCCGGCGGCGGTCACCAGCCACCAGGCCAGCAGCAGGCTGGCCAGGGTCAGGGCACTGATCCAGCGGGTGGGCAACGGGCGGCGTACGTTGGCGGTGGGGGTTGGCCGGGCGACAGGTTTGTCGACGGCCGTCAGGTCCAGGCTGCTCATGCGGACTCCTGCCGGCGGGCGGCTTCGCGTTGGGAGAACACCCGCGTCAGCACGTGCTCGCGGGTCTCGATGAAACGAGGGTCGGACTTGATCGCCCGGGCCGACTCGCCTGCGGCGTAGCGCTGGCCGAAATCCAACTGCAGGCGTTCGACCACGCGCCCCGGGTTGGGCGCCAGCAACACCAGCTCGCTGGCCAGGAACACGGCTTCCTCGATGTCGTGGGTGATCAGGAACACCGGCTTGGCGGTGCGCTGCCAGACCTGCAGCAGCAATTCCTGCATCTGCTCGCGGGTGAACGCGTCGAGGGCGCCGAAGGGCTCGTCCATCAACAGCACGCGCGGGTCGGCGGCCAGCGCCCGGGCCAGGCCTACGCGCTGTTTCTGGCCACCAGAGAGTTGCCAGATGCGGCGTTCGCCAAATCCAGCCAGATCGACCAGCGCCAGCAGTTCACGGGCCTTGGCTTCGCGCTCGGCGCGGGCGATACCGGCCAGCTCCAGGCCGAAGGCCACATTGGCCAGGACATCCTGCCAGGGCAGCAGCGCGTCATCCTGGAACACCACGCCGCGCTCGGCTCCCGGGCCTTCGACCGGTTTGCCGTCGAGGGTGATGCGCCCGGCGCTGGGGGCGACGAAGCCGGCGATGAGGTTGAGCAGCGAGGTCTTGCCGCTGCCGGAAGGGCCCAGGGCCACCAGCAACTGGCGGGGCCCCAGACTCAGGGAGATGTCGGTCAGCACCGGGGCATCGGTGCCGGGGTACTGTGCGCTGATGCGCTCCAGTTCGAGCAAGGCCATGGCTGGCTCCGTCGTGTCGTGTAGTGCGAGGGTGGGAGGCTGCGCCGTTCTGTCGGAGCGGGTTTACCCGCGAATGCTGTTTTGAATTCACCGACGCATTCGCGGGTAAACCCGCTCCCACATGTTCTGCGCTGCGCTCGTCAGTTGGGTAGGTACTGGGCGCTGACGTAGGAGGAATAGTCCGGCAGCACCGCTTCGACCTTGCCTTGTTGCTTGAGGAAGGTGGCCGTGTCGGTCAAGGCCTGGGTGGTCGGTGCGCCCAAAGCACTGGCCTGGTCGGTGGCCAGCGGGTAGACGTTGCCTTGCAGCAGCACCGGGATGTCGGCGGGCTTGGCACCGGACAGTTTGGCCAGTTTGCTGACGTTGTCGGGGTTGGCCAGCCAGGCTTTTGGGTCTTTGCGGTAGTCGGCGTAGGCGTCGAGGGTGACCTTGGCGAACGACTTGACGATGTCCGGGTGCTTGGCGGCGAAATCCTTGCGCACGATCCAGGCGTCGAAGGTCGGGGCGCCTTTGCTGGCCAGCTCACCGGAGGTGATCAGCACCTTGCCGTTTTCCTTGGCCACGCCCAGGGCCGGGTCCCAGACGTAAGTGGCATCGATGTCGCCCCGCTTCCAGGCGGCGATGATCGCAGGGGGAGCGAGGTTGAGGATCTGCACCTTGGCGGGGTCGATGTTCCAGTTCTTGAGCGCGGCCAACAGGCTGTAGTGACCGGTGGAAACGAAGGGCACGGCGACTTTCTTGCCGACCAGATCCTGCGGCGTCTTGATGCTGTCGCGGGCCACCAGCGCTTCGCCTGCGCCAATCTGCGTGGCGATCAGGAAGGTTTCCACCGGCAGCTTGCGGGTGGCCGCGGCGGCCAGAGGGCTGGAGCCCAGGTAACCGATTTGGACGTCGCCCGAGGCCACGGCGGTGATCACGTCGGCGCCGTTGTCGAACTTGCGCCAGTCGATGCTGGCCTTGCTGGCTTTTTCATAGGTGCCATCGACCTGGGCGACCTTGGCCGGGTCGACGGTGGTCTGGTAGGCGACGGTCAGGTCGGCCGCTTGGGCGAGCCAGCTGGCGCTGGCGAGGGTCAGGGCGGCGAACAGGCGCAACGGAGTGTGCGGGATCATGGATGAGCTCCTCGTCAGGCAAATCAGGGTGGGTTGACGAAGAGACTAATTGATATAAGAAGTTAAAAATAAATAACTTTTTAGCATTAGCTTAGGTGCCAATCGTCAGGGCTTTTGAGCGAGGCGTTAGCTTCGCTGGCGAAGCCTGGAATGGCAGCTACGCTTTTTCGGTTTTGCGGGGGCGTGAAGACAGTTATTGGCAAACGTTTGCACATAACTGTTAGGAATAAAAAGATGCGATTTATACAGCTAATGGGAGCAAAGGTTTCAAATATATTCCTTAAAAATCTTAAAAAGTCATAAAACGGTCATTTTGGATTTATAGGATTGTCATTATCCTGTGGCGCAACCGGCGTCTTAGACCAAAGTCGCGAAACGATTGGTAACGATTGACTTCGCAGACACTGTTTGGTGCTAAATCGCCCAATCCATGGCGAGCGGGGCAACAGATCCTGCCGCTTGAGATGCACAAAAATTAGAACGTAGAGGAGCAAAACATGTACAAGTCCAGCCTGGCCCTGGCCGTGGCACTGGGGGTTCTCGCCCAACAAGCAGGTGCTGCCGGTTTCGTTGAGGACAGCAAGCTGTCCCTGAGCTCGCGCACAATGTACTTCGACAATGACAACCGGGAAGGCGGCAGCGACAACCGCGAATCGGGTCAGGGCTTCAAGCTCGACTATCTGTCCGGCTTCACCGAAGGCACCGTTGGATTCGGCGTCGATGTGCAGGCTTTGTGGGGCATTCATCTGGATGGCGGCAAAGGCCATCACCCGAACAGCAGCACGTTCTTCCCAAGCGACACTGACGGCTCCGCAGTAGGCCAGTGGGCTCGCGTTGGCGGCAACGCGAAGGCGCGTTTCTCCAAGACAGAAGCACACTTCGGCAGCGCCCTGGCACCGAACCTGCCGATTCTGGTTGCCAACGATGGTCGTCTGCTGCCTCAGACCTTTGAAGGGGGCACTATCACTTCGAAGGAAATCGACAACCTGACCATCAATGCCGGTCAGCTGACCCACGCGATGGGCCGTGCTTCGAGCAACCGTACCGGTCTGTCGGTTGCGGGCGGTACCCAGGACAGCAACAAGTTCCGCTACGGTGGCTTGGACTACAAGCTGACCAAAGACCTGACTCTGCAATACTACTATTCGAATCTTGAAGACTATTACAAACAGCACTTCCTGGGTGCTACCCACGTCTTCCAGATTGCCCCTGACCAGTCGTTCAAGACCGACCTGCGCTATTTCGATAGCAGCAGCGACGGGAAGAATGGCGACGCCGGCTACCAGTTCAGCAACAACGGCGGTTATGCCAAGAACAAAGGCGAGATCGACAACAAGACCTGGTCTGCCATGTTCACGTACACCCTGGGCGGCCACGCGCTCATGGTTGGCCACCAGCAGGTGGGTGACGATGGCGGTTTCGTCTGGTTGAACCAGGGTGACGTTGTCGACGGCAACGGCCGTAACGAAGGCAACGGCGGCGCCAGCTTCTACCTGTTCACCGATAGCATGGTCAACTCGTTCGCCCGCGCTGGCGAGAACACCACGTTTGGTCAGTACTCCTATGACTTCGCCAGCCTGGGCGTACCTGGCCTGAAAGCCTCCGTGGCTTACCTGCGCGGTGATGACATTCGCTATAAGTCCGGCAACGGCACCTACAACGAGTGGGAGCGTGACGCCCGTATCGACTATGTCATCCAGCAAGGTACCTTCAAGGGCCTGGGCGCTAGTCTGCGTCAAGGTGTCTACCGTGGCAGCGGTGAGTCGGGCGCTGACATGAACCAGACCCGTCTGATCTTCAACTACACTTACAGCTTCCTGTAAGCGGTAGGCATTAAAGAAGCCTCGTCTAGTGCGAGGCTTTTTTATGTCTGCAATTCGATATATTTAATAGTTATAAATAAATCAATATTTATTCTTTTTGTTTTTAATCGAATGCAGGCACATTGAACCCACAGACCAGACACAGCACAGGAGCCCACTCCCATGAGCCTCAAACTCGGTGACATCGCCCCCGATTTCGAACAGGAATCCAGCGCCGGCAAGATCCGTTTCCACGAATGGCTGGGCAATAGCTGGGGCGTGCTGTTCTCCCACCCGGCCGACTTCACCCCGGTGTGCACCACCGAGCTGGGCCTGACCGCCAAGCTCAAGGACGAATTCGCCAAGCGCGGCGTCAAGGCCATCGCCTTGTCGGTGGACCCTGTCGATTCCCACACCCGCTGGATCGATGACATCAACGAGACCCAGAACACCGTGGTCAACTTCCCGATCCTCGCCGATGCCGATCGCAAGGTCTCCGACCTGTACGACCTGATCCACCCCAACGCCAGCGACACCCTGACGGTGCGCTCGCTGTTCGTCATCGACCCCAACAAGAAGGTGCGCCTGACCATCACCTACCCGGCCAGCACCGGGCGCAACTTCAATGAAATTCTGCGGGTGATCGACTCGCTGCAACTGACCGATAACCACAAGGTGGCCACGCCGGCGAACTGGCAGGATGGCGACGAGGTGGTGATCGTGCCTTCGTTGAAAGACGAAGATGAAATCAAGCAGCGCTTCCCCAAAGGGTACCGGGCGGTCAAACCCTACCTGCGCCTGACCCCGCAACCGAATCGTTAAGGAATCCTCGTTGCATTGCTCTTAGCCATAGCAGGGATCTTTGGGCCGTTTCGACGGCCCTTTTTTATGCGCGTGCAGGTGGGGCAGAGGAAGTGGGGTCGCCTGGTTTTGTGGCGGCTGCGCAGCCGATCGCGGCGCAAGGCCGCTCCTACAGGCGCCACGCAGCTCAAGTCGGATATTTCTGAACCTCGAGCCAAGCGCTTCAGCCTTTTGCAAGTAACGACCTATCCTACGCACCTGCCGGAAGCCGCTGCATTGTTGGGGTTACACCCCAGGGATAACGTCGCCGGGTCGTCCTGTTTGGCGACCGGGTGTGAGAACCCGAAGACAGCTAAGGTTTCGGCATTTCCGTTATGGCAGCCGTGTACGGGCAGACCTCGGTCTGGCCGGGTTTTCCTTGTGTCCCGGTTTCTCACCCTGTGCACGGCTGCCACCTTGATCTCGTGAGAAAGAACCTGGGTGGTGGTTCCAACACCACATGAGGAATTTTTGAGCGATGACCGACAACTCAAGTACATGGAAAACCGCAGGCGTCCAGACCTGCCTGGACCTGTACCGCATCCAACCCGACATCCCCTTCCAGCAAGCCTTCGACGAACTCTCCGTGTTGCTGGGGTGCATTCGCCATCTGACCTGCGAGGCGGAGATGGAAGGCGACCAGATGTCAGGTAGCGCCGCCCGGATCCTCAGTGCCATGGCCAAGGCATTGATCGACGATATGGAAGTTGGGATGAATCGGGGCTGTGATTAGTGGCTCCGAGGCGCCCTCTTCGCGGGTAAACCCGTCCCCACAAGGATCACCGCCCGCCCTGTGGGAGCGGGTTCACCCGCGAATGCGCCAGTACATTCCCTATCGCATCCACAGGAGTACGCAGCGAAATCACTGAATCGACAAAATGGAATAAACAAATGAAAAAATATGATTTCTAGATATATGTGACCGCCTGTTAATGTCGATTCCATTCCAGCGGGGCCAACTCCTCGCGGCCCTGCAATCGAATCGAAGGAAGCGTTTTCATGCTGGTTGTTTCTCTCGGTGGTAGCCCCAGTACCCGTTCACGCTCCGGCGTGCTGCTCGAGCGTTCGCGCCAGTGGCTGCAGGATCGGGGCGTGGAGGTGGTGACCTTCCAGGTGCGCGAATTTCCGGCCGAGGACTTGCTCCACGCCCGCTTCGACAGCCCGCAGGTTCAGCACTTCCAGCAACTGGTGGCCCAGGCCGATGGCTTGGTGGTCGCCACCCCGGTGTACAAGGCTTCCTTCGCCGGTGCGCTGAAAACCCTGCTCGACCTGCTGCCTGAGCGTGCCCTGGAGCATAAGGTGGTCTTGCCGATCGCCACCGGCGGCAGCATCGCTCACATGCTGGCGGTGGACTACGCACTCAAACCGGTGTTGTCGGCACTCAAGGCGCAAGAGACCCTGCAAGGGATCTTCGCCGACGACAGCCAGATCGCCTACGGCGAACACGGCAAGCCCGCGCAACTGGCCGCCGCCCTCCAGGCGCGGCTCGAGGATTCACTGGAGCTGTTCCACAGCGCCCTGGCCCGACGCCCCAAACCCGTGGCCCCGGGCGTGCTCAACGAACGTCTGCTCACTGCCCGCTGGAGCATCTGAGCCCGCCTCATCGTTTCACCGTTTTTCCCACCTTACTCGCCCGCCAACGGGCAAGCAGGTGCAACCCGAACCCAACTCGCACAGGAGAGCGCCATGCGCACAGTCTTCTTGCGTCGTGGTCTGGTCGCCCTGTTTGCGGCGGCTGTGTCCTTCGGCGCCATCACCCAGGCCCAGGCAGAAAGCCTGCGTATCGGTTATCAGAAATACGGCACCCTGGTGCTGCTCAAGGCCAAGGGCTCGCTGGAAAAGCGCCTGGCCGAGCAGGGCATCCAGGTGCAATGGACCGAGTTCCCCGGCGGCCCTCAACTGCTCGAAGGGCTGAACGTCGGCTCCATCGATTTCGGCGTCACTGGCGAAACCCCGCCGGTGTTCGCCCAGGCTGCCGGTGCAGACCTGCTCTACGTGGCCTACGAGCCGCCTGCGCCGCACAGTGAGGCGATCCTGGTGCCCAAGGGCTCGCCCGTGCAGTCGGTGAAGGACCTCAAAGGCAAGAAGGTCGCCTTCAACAAAGGCTCCAACGTCCACTACCTGTTGGTCCGCGCCCTGGAAGACGCAGGCCTCAAGTACAGCGACATCCAACCGGTCTACCTGCCGCCGGCCGACGCCCGCGCGGCCTTCGAGCGTGGCAGTGTCGATGCCTGGGTCATCTGGGACCCGTACCAGGCCGCTGCCGAACAGCAGCTGCAAGCCCGCACCCTGCGCGACGGCAAAGGGCTGGTCGACAACCATCAGTTCTACCTGGCTACCCGCAAGTACGCCACGTCGCACCCGGCGGTGATCCAGACCTTGGTCGATGAAGTGCGTGCCATTGGCCAGTGGTCCCAAGCCAACCCACAGGAGGTCACCGATCAGGTCGCCCCGCTGCTGGGGCTGCCTGCCGACATCACCCTCACCTCGGTCAAGCGCCAGGGCTTCGGTGCCACGCCGCTCACGCCAGAGGTGGTCGCCGCGCAGCAGAAGATCGCCGATACCTTCCAGGCCCTGAAGCTGATTCCCAAGCCCTTGAGCATCAAGGACGTGATCTGGACACCCCCCGCCAAGGTCGCCACCGCGCCTTGATCGATTCGCTGCGGCCGGGGCTGTCCCCGGCTCGAGCCACCCTTGAGGAGACAACTCCAATGAGCCTTAACATTTTCTGGTTCCTACCGACCCATGGTGACGGCAAGTACCTGGGCACCAACGACGGCGCCCGCGCGGTCGACCATGGCTATCTGCAGCAGATTGCGCAGGCCGCCGATCGCCTGGGCTTTGGCGGCGTGCTGATCCCCACCGGACGCTCCTGCGAGGACTCCTGGCTGGTGGCCGCCTCGCTGATTCCGGTGACCCAGCATCTGAAGTTTCTGGTGGCGCTGCGCCCAGGGATCATTTCCCCAACCGTGGCCGCGCGACAGGCTGCGACGCTGGATCGCCTGTCCAACGGCCGCGCGCTGTTCAACCTGGTGACCGGTGGCGACCCGGAGGAGCTGGCCGGTGATGGCCTGCACCTGAACCACCAGGAGCGCTACGAAGCTTCAGTGGAGTTCACCCGCATCTGGCGCAAGGTGCTCGAAGGCGAGGTGGTCGATTACGACGGCAAGCACGTTCAGGTCAAAGGCGCCAAGCTGCTCTACCCGCCGATCCAGCAGCCGCGTCCGCCGTTGTACTTCGGTGGTTCGTCCGACGCTGCCCAGGACTTGGCTGCCGAGCAGGTCGAACTGTACCTGACCTGGGGTGAGCCGCCGGCTGCGGTGGCGGAAAAGATCGCCCAGGTGCGTGAGAAAGCCGCCGCGCAAGGTCGCGAAGTGCGCTTTGGTATCCGCCTGCACGTGATCGTTCGTGAGACCAACGAAGAGGCGTGGGCGGCCGCCGACAAACTCATCTCGCACCTGGACGATGACACCATCGCCCGTGCCCAGGCGTCCCTGGCGCGCTTCGACTCGGTGGGCCAGCAGCGCATGGCCGCCCTGCACGGCGGCAAGCGCGACAAGCTGGAGGTCAGCCCCAACCTGTGGGCAGGCGTCGGTCTGGTACGCGGCGGCGCCGGCACCGCGTTGGTGGGCGATGGCCCGACCGTGGCGGCGCGGGTCAAGGAGTATGCAGCGTTGGGTATCGATACCTTCATCTTCTCTGGTTATCCACACCTGGAAGAGTCGTATCGGGTCGCCGAGCTGCTGTTCCCGCACCTGGATGTGCAACGCCCCGAACAGCCCAAGAGCGGCGGTTACGTGAGCCCGTTCGGCGAGATGGTCGCCAACGACATCCTGCCCAAGTCCGTGGCGCAGAGCTGAGGGCCGGGCCATGAGTCGTGCAACTTCTTCCTGGTCGAAGCGCCTGGCACCCTGGGCCTTGCCTCTGCTGCTGTTGGCGGTGTGGCAACTGGCGGTCGCCAGCGGCTGGCTGTCGACCCGTATCCTGCCGGCGCCGAGCGCGGTGGTCAGCGCTGGCGTCGAGCTGGTGCGCAGCGGCGAGATCTGGACGCACCTGGCCATCAGCGGCTGGCGCGCGGCCCTGGGCTTTTTGATCGGCGGCAGTATCGGCCTGGTACTGGGTTTCATCACGGGCCTGTCGAACTGGGGTGAGCGCCTGCTCGACAGCTCGGTGCAGATGATCCGCAACGTGCCGCATCTGGCGCTGATCCCATTGGTGATCCTGTGGTTCGGCATCGATGAGTCGGCCAAGATCTTCCTGGTCGCGTTGGGGACGCTGTTCCCCATCTACCTCAACACCTACCACGGCATCCGCAACGTCGACCCGGCGCTGGTGGAAATGGCACGCAGCTATGGCCTGTCGGGCTTCGGCCTGTTCCGCCAGGTGATTCTGCCGGGTGCGCTGCCCTCGATCCTGGTGGGCGTGCGCTTCGCCCTGGGCTTCATGTGGTTGACGCTGATCGTCGCCGAGACCATCTCGGCCAATGCCGGAATCGGCTACCTGGCGATGAATGCCCGTGAGTTCCTGCAAACCGATGTGGTGGTCCTGGCGATCGTCCTGTACGCCGTGCTCGGCAAGCTTGCCGACTTGGCCGCCCGTGGCCTGGAGCGTGTCTGGCTGCGTTGGCACCCGGCGTATCAACCGGCGAAGAAGGAGGGCGCATGACCGTGCTCAAGGAACAACCACCGCGCCTACTGCGCGGTATCCCCCTGGCGGTCCAGGGCGTGCGCAAGACCTTCGGCCAGCGCGAGGTGCTACAAGGCATCGACCTGCACATTCCGGCCGGCCAGTTCGTCGCCATCGTGGGGCGCAGTGGCTGCGGCAAGAGCACCTTGCTGCGCCTGCTGGCGGGCCTCGATCAGCCCAGCGGCGGCCAACTGCTGGCCGGTGCCGCACCGTTGGCCCATGCCCGTGAAGAGACCCGGCTGATGTTCCAGGACGCACGCCTGCTGCCCTGGAAGAAGGTGATCGACAACGTTGGCCTGGGGCTTTCCGGCAACTGGCGCGCCGATGCGTTGCAAGCCCTGGAGGCGGTCGGTTTGGCCGAGCGCGCCAATGACTGGCCGGCAGCATTGTCGGGTGGCCAGAAGCAGCGGGTGGCCCTGGCCCGGGCGCTGATTCACAAGCCGCGCCTGCTGCTGCTGGACGAGCCGCTGGGTGCGCTGGATGCCCTGACCCGGATCGAGATGCAGCAACTGATCGAACGCCTGTGGCACCAGCACGGTTTCACTGTGTTGCTGGTCACCCATGACGTCAACGAAGCCGTCGCCGTGGCCGACCGGGTGATCCTGATCGAAGACGGCGCCGTGGGCCTGGATCTGACCGTCGACCTGCCGCGTCCGCGGGTACGTGGTTCGCACCGTCTGGCGGCGCTGGAAAGCGAAGTCCTCCACCGTGTTCTTGCCGTCCCGGGCACGCCGCCCGAGCCGGAACCTGTAGCCCCTTTGCCCACGCAACTGCGTTGGGCGCACTGAACCCAAGAAGCCCTAGAGAAGGAATCACATCATGACTATCAAAGCCATCAACGTACGCAACCAGTTCAAAGGCACCGTGAAGGAAATCCTCGAAGGCCCGGTGCTGTCGGAAATCGACGTGCAGACCGCCTCTGGCATCGTCACCTCGGTGATCACCACCCGCTCTGTGCGTGAGCTGGAACTGCAGGTGGGCAGCGAGGTGATCGCTTTCGTCAAATCCACCGAGGTGTCGATTGCCAAGCTGTGAGGCGTGACGCCCGGGCCGATTGCCGGCCCGGGCGTCAGCCGGTTCAGGCCTGGTTCGGGCGCAGACCGCCGAACAGGGTATTGGCCTGGGCTTCGGTCAGCGGACCGCGCCAGGCACCTGCTTTCTGGTTTCGCTCACTGGCCAGCTTCAGATGGCCGGCCTCCAAGCCGCCGAATTGCTGGCGTGGCCGTTTTTTGAAATGAAAATGCGCATACCAGAGGGCATTGCCCGTGGTGCTGTCGGTGACTTGGTACTCCTCCAGGTATTCGATGGGCTGGCCCTGCCTGTTCTTGGCCGGCTCGAGGACTCGCGACCACTGGAGGGTCACTTCGCCCTGGGTATTGAGGTATTCCAAGTGAGCGGCTTTGGGGTTTTGCGTGGCTTTTGTCTGTTCGATCCTCAAGCGTCGACCCAGCTCATCCAGTTGCGTAGCTGCCTGTTCCAGTCGGCTCACCACATCGAGCAAGGCATCGGTAATGCCTTCACCCGCCTGGTTGGTGATCGATGTGGCGAGTTCACGCAGCGGACTGGCGCAACCCTGTGCGTAGTCTTCCAGGTCTTGGGGAAGCATGTTCAGCGTTTTGTAGCGCTGCAGGGATGCTTCTGCTTTCGAGACTTTGGCCAACCGGCTCTGAGCCGCGGCTTCCAGTTGCTGCAGCGTGGCGTTGTAGTCTGGGTGGGCGGGTTGGTTGTTCCGCCATTTGCCTTTTGGCGTTCTGCTGAATGTCGCATGGGCTTCGTTCGTTGCAGCGTTGGCGATCTGCATCCGTCGCTCGCCATCCACCGTGGCCTGGTGGCCGATGTACAGTTGCTGGTCCTCGGTCTCGAACAGGCGCGGCTTGCTTGCGCCTTTGCGGGAGGGGGGAGGTGATGGGCGCGGAGCGGTCGCGGCGAGCGCCTGTTCCGTTTCGGTGTTCAGCAGCGACAGCTCTGTGCGCATGCTGCTGATCGCGTCGGCCTGGACATGCTTCGGGTAGTTGTCTTCCCAGATGCGCATGCGTGTATTGAAGCGTCGATAACGCTCGTGCAACTGGTTCAGGAGGCGGTGTTCCTCTCGACGACTGAGGTTGATCAACCACAGGTCACCATGACTGAACAGAGCGTTACGCAGTGCAGTGAGTTCATCGTTGAATTGACGCATGAACACGATGTCGAAGACCGCATCCGGGGTTATCAATGTCTTGCCTAGGACTGACAGGCGCACCACCCGATAACCGTTCGGATGCAGCGGAATTTCCAGTTTCTTAAGGGCATCCTTGTAATGCTCCAAGTTTTCGCCTCGCAATTTGCCGAGTAGCGTTGCGCTGCGCCGCAGTTCCTGTTCGATCTCGCCCAGTGTCATGGCCAATTCGCTGTACGTGCGCTGCATGCCGATTATATGGGCACGTACTTGAGCGGGAGAGGTGAGGGCATCAAGGGTGACGTCGTTGAATGGCGTGACTTCCTTGAACTTGGCGGACACGCTCTGGTTCAGCTGTTCGATCAGCTTTGGATGATGTCGTCCGATGTCGGATGCCAATTCGCTTATGATGTTTTTCGTATTGTCTCGGCCTATATCGGCACGCATGGATCTCAGGCGCTCCAGAGCCTGTTCATTAAAGTCCACGTAGATACGCAACTGGACCACCAGATCGTTCCGAGCGTGGTCGATCACGGCGGCTGAGGCTGGCTGCCCCACAGGGCCGTCGGGGCCCATGCCATGCGCTTGGTTAAGGGCCTCGGTCTTGGCCGAGAGCTGGGCCCTGTGGGTCTGTCTGGTAGCATGGATCTCGATCAGGATATCCATGGATGTCAATGGTCTTGGTCGCAGGCCGAGTACGCCACGCAAGGTTGTCAGGCCGCGATCGTACAGGGCGCTGATGTACGCACCTCCGCCCGCCAGGCCGCTGTCGACCAAATGACCGCTCAAGCTGCCGTGGGTTTCCCAGATGCCTGTGTCGCCGAGACGTACCGGCTGCTTGTAGGTGCGAGTGGACGTGGCTGTCAGGCGCCAGGTGAGGTCGGTTTCGTCCCATTCGACCTGGTAGTAGCGACCGTTGCGAACGATATAGTCGGTCTTGGACTTCACGTGGCGGTGAACACCCACGCCGTTGGCGTTCGGGTGGGCGGCCCAGCGTCCTGTCGGCACGTCGGTCTCATAGCCGCTGAAGGACGTCGAGCGTGTGGCGTGGGCAGCCCTGAGGGTGGTACTTGCCAGTTGCCTTTGCTGGGTTCGTACGCGTGCCGGCTGGCCTGTCTTGGCGGAAAGTACCGTGCCTGGCGTCAGATCCATCAAGGCGTCGATCAGCGACAGGAATACGCTGTTCAAATGCTCGATTCCGCTTGCCGAGTCGCCACGAAGAAACGCCTCGACGGCGTCGTTGGCGGCATGCCAGCCGTCATACAAGGCGATGGCTGAGCCCACCAGGGGCACGAAGCCCAAGGCCATCTTGATGTAGTCGTATACCCGACCATGGCGGATCGCTTCGGACTCCAGGTATAGGTCGACTTGGCTGCGGGATGAGGCGCGGTTCTCTTGGATCAGGCGGCCCATGAGCAAGTTCGCCTGGTAGGTGGCGAGCAGGCCAGGCAGCGCGATGCCTGGTGCGATGAACCCTGAAAAGCCTTTGCTGAGGGCCGTGTTGATGTAGGCCAGGTGCTTGGTCTCGGTATCATCGAGCGGCAGCTTGGCCAGGTACCTGCGTATGCTCTCGCCCAGCGCCATGCGCTCGAGGGCCCGGCAGGCCAGCGCTGGGGTCGCATGTTGGCTGATGGTCTTGCCGTCGGGCGCATCGGGCAGCAGCAGCAAAGTCGGGCCCGTCGCCGCTTGCAGCAGGAAAACACCCGAGAGGGTCACCGCTGTGCTGGTGCCATCGACTGCTGCGCCAGGACGCAGGGTCATCGAGTAGAAGTCGATGGTGCGGGGCTGGTCGGGATGCTCCTGCTCTTGGCAAAACAGTTCGAGCATGCGCTGACCCGCTTCGTCCAAGGCGTCCGGTCGGCTCAGTGTGGTGATCCTGAGTTGGTGCACGAAAGGCGCGCGCAAGGCTTCCTGGCGGTGCTCGCTTTCGAACACGGTCTCGCCTGGCAACCCTTTGAAGGTGTCCGTGATGCGCTTCTCGTAGGCGCCGGGCAGATCAAGCTTTTTGACCAGGTTGGCGATGTAGGTCAGGTTGACGCCCGCGCGAACCTTCGGCTCGACCGGGCCGTCGGAGAAAAGAATGTTGGCATTGGTCAGGCGCAGTTTCAGGTCATCGTCGAGCGCCCACAGCAGGAAATTCGGCAGCTCGATGGTGCTGCGCGACGTGCTGAACTTGACGACTTGCTTGACGGCGTGGCCAATACCGGACTCTCCCACAGGGATGCGTTGGCGGCTGATGCTGTCGGCGATATCCAGCTTGATGACCGGAACCGTCTTGGCTTCGAAGTCGGTGCGCAGTCGCTGTTCCAGTGCGTTACGGGCGAACTGTCCGCGTTCAGGGAGATCACGTTCAAGCAATTGGCTGGATGCCAGCATGGCGCCGCGTAGCGCCTGCACTTCGGCGGCCAGTTTGGCGTGTGAGGCTGAGTCCAGGCCGCGCAGCGACGTCAGCTTGCTGCCTATCAAGTCAGTCCGGTTTCGCTCGGCCTGACGGGCAAAGGCCTGGTTACGCGCCCGATTGATGCCCAGCCCCAGGCGTGTCTCGACCGTTTCCAGCGAGGGATCCTGCGGCAGGCTGGCCTGGATGGTTTGGATGCAATAGTCGAATGCATGGGTGGTGATCGGCTGGCAGACGAGCTCCAGAGATTGGGGATGATCGTACAGGGCATCGAGCAACGCCTCGGTACCTTGCGGCCAGGCACCCCGCATTAGGGATTCGGGCCAGGCGCCACATAGTGTGGCCTGCACGCGCTCGGCCAATTGCGCCTGGCTGGCAAGGTGTATGAGCCCGCCGTCACGCCCGGCCAGGAACAGCAGCCACGAACGATCCGGCTCCAGCGTGTCGGCTTCCGGCACGCCCTGCAATGCGAGCAGGCCGGTCAGCTGCCATGAGCTCGAACCTGTCTTGATATGTACGGCATAGGGTTGCACCTTGCGCTGAAGGCTCGGTTCAGGACGCTCCACGAGTTGCTCCACCCAGGCGAGGTGCTCGTCTTGCAGCTCGCCCAGCAGGTGCTGGAGACGAGCCTCGCCTTTGAGTGCGCGCGCCAGAAGCTGGCTCAGGTGATCGAGTCGGCTGACCTCTGCGAGCTGCTCGCTCCACGTTGTCGAGGAAATGTTCGCCGGCAACTGGGAAAACAACTGCTCAAACTGGGTCGCAACCGCCTCGAGCTCTGCGTGGTGTTCCCTGAGCGTGGCCATCTTGTTCGAGGACGGAGCGGTGTCGTCACCCAGGTAGGCTGCAAGAAACTGTTCCTGCCGGGCGACGCGCTGCTTGCGCCAACCCAAGGGCAGTGGGTGCGGTAGGGCGTCGAAGTGCAACTCATCGGCGGCCAGTTGCTGGTCATAGATGATGAGCGAATCGATCTTCTGTTCAAGTGTTCGAGGCAGGGCCGGACGTGGATCGAGTGCTCGCTTTTCTTCCCAGGCCTCAAGCGTCGTCCAATCCAGCGGATCGGTCTTGCTTTCCTGGGCAGCCTCGGTCAAACGGTTCGAAGTGATGCGCTGCTTGTGGGCCAGGACTTCATCGACCCATGCGGCAAACCCATCGCCCGTGGTGTCGATCCAGTCGATGGCACTGTCGTTGCTACTCGGTACCAGAGGTGCGGCGGGGTCGGGCCAGAGCATGTAGCGATCGGCATAGAGCCTCGCGCGCAGCTTGGCCTGGTCGGCGAATGTTTGGATTGTGGTGTCCGCGTCGGGCCTGTACAGCAGCCAGTGGTCTTTTTCAGACCGAGGCTTGATGAGCAGGGCGGTGGTGCAAGTATCGGCCTTGCCGTCGGGCTGTACCCAACGAACCAGAGCGTATTCAGGGGTTGGATCTGGCTGACCCTGGCGCCAGGCTGCTGCCTCGATATGATCGAGCCCGAGCGCTAGATCCAGGCTCGCGGCGAAATGCTCGCGCAGTAACTGCGCAGCGTGGTTTTTGCGGGAAACAGCCTTGCCTGGCATGCGGCCGGACCAGTAGCCGGTCCAGGCCGAGATGCCGGTTCCGGCCCAGACGGGCACCAGCCCGGACTGCCAGTCATCGGCTGTCCAGGTGGCATAGGGAGAGTCCTCAGGAAACCCCCAGGGCTGCCAATTGGCGAAGGGCGTGGCGAAGGTGGGGCTGGCAAGTACCCGGGCGGCCAGGGTCAACAAGGTGATTTGGCCGGTGTCATGTTTCAGGCCGCAGGCGTAGGGATCGACTTTAAAATGACGCTCGAGTTGGTCCTTCAAGGTGTCCTTGAGCCGAGGAGCTTGCGCCTCCAGAGTCTGCAGCGCCTTGGCTGCGTCTTGGCGGCGTTGCCTGGCGACGCGCAGCGCTTCGCCTCGACCCGCGCTGATTGCCGGCACCGGTGGGGTGAGTGCAGCGGTGGAGTCAAAGGACAAAAATTCGGACGGGGTGGTCTGGGGCATGCGTGCATCTCTCCGAAATCGTGGCATGTGGAGCCACTATTTCAGCGAGTGCAGGGATCGACAGGTGTTACATATACACCGATCAGCGCTTGGGCAGGAACGGCGGCAAATACAGCCCTAGGTATGCCTCGAACACCCGCTTGCCTTCCTCGGCCATGCGCGGGGTGATTTGCTCGTGCAATTGCATCGATCGGGCATAGACCCGGTCGCTCAGCTCCATGGCCAGGGCGAACACATCCACGTCCCTGGGCATCGCCGGCAGTTGGAAGTGCTGGTCGAACAGCTTGTGCATCAGGTCGCCCAGTTCCATGTCGTGCTGGCGGTCGGCCTGGACCACTTCGCTCAGGCCATGCTGGGCGAGGATCAGTTGGCGCGCTGCCGCGTCCTCGTTGTAGATGTCCAGCATGCGCTGCTCGATCAGCCGCGAGAGGTCGTGCCAGGTGGCGAACGCGCTGCTGTCGATCGGAGCGCACAGGGCTTCGCGAAACGCTAGGTGCACATCAGCGGTCAAGGCTTCGAGCAGCGCCGGGACGCTGGCGAAGAAGTGGTACACCGACGACGGAGGGATCTGCGCCCGCTCGGCCACGCTGTAGATCGACAGGCCCGCCACGCCCTGGTCTGTCAGCAGTGCGCGCGCCGCGGCCAGAATCGTGTCGATCCTCGCCTGGCTGCTGGCGCGCGGCTTGCGCGGGGTGCTGGCGCGGGTCATCAGTTGCTGATGGCCAGAATGCTGGCCTGGTAGGCGCCGACGAACAGGTCGAAATCACCGACCTCCTGCTGTTCCAGGCGCGATTGCTCGGCCAGCGAGTCTCGGGCCAGGGTCTCGAAGGCCTGCTGGCGCTCGACGCTCAGTGGCTGTTCGCGGAAGGTTTCGGCGTGCAGGCGGCTCTGGCGCAGCGAGAACTGGACGAAGGTTTCGTCGTGTTCGGCCATGCGGGCCAACACCTGGGCCGACGGGGTCAGCGAAGCATCGTCGACCTTGGCCTGCTGCGCCGCCAATGCCTTGGCATGCTCCTCGCCACCTTGGGCGCGGTCGAGCAGTTCGGCCAGGGGCGCGATGCGGGCGATCAGTTGGCTGGCCCAATCTTTCAGCCCAATGGGCTGGCCGTTACGGCGAAGCTCAAGACCCGGGCGACGGCCTTCCTTGACCACAGTGAGGAAATTGTTGGTGCACTGGCCGCATTCGCCGCTTTCCAGCAGCGGGCTGTCGTCCAGGGTGCAGAACAGCAGGAAGGCATCGAGGAAGCGCGCCTGCGGCAGGTCGATGCCCACCGGCAGGAACGGGTTGATGTCCAGGCAGCGTACTTCCACGTACTGCACGCCGCGCGAGGTCAGGGCCTGGATAGGGCGTTCGCCGGTATAGGTGACACGCTTGGGGCGAATGTTCGAGTAGTACTCGTTCTCGATCTGCAGGATGTTGGTGTTCAACTGGACCCACTCGCCATCCTTGTGCGTGCCGATCTCGACATAGGGCGGGTAGGGCGTGCCCACCGCCTTGCGCAGGCTGTCGGTGTAGCTGGCCAGGTTGTTGTAGCAAGGCGTCAGACCGGCCTGGGCATTGCTCTGGTAGCCCAGGTCGCTCATGCGCAGGCTGGTGGCGTAGGGCAGGTACAGGGTTTCGGCGTCCAGTTCTTCGAGCTGGTGCGGGTGGCCGCGCAGGAAGCCTTTGTCCAGGGCGGGCGATGCGCCGAACAGGTACATCAGTAGCCAGCTGTAGCGGCGGAAGTTGCGGATCAGTGCGATGTACGCCGCCGACTGGTAGTCGCGGTCGTTTTCCTCGCTGCCTTCGGCCTCGCGCAGCAGCGGCCACAGCGCCTCGGGCAGGGAAAAGTTGTAATGGATGCCGGCGATGCATTGCATGGTGCGGCCGTAGCGCAGGGCCAGGCCCTTGCGGTAGACGTGCTTGAGCTTGCCGATGTTGGAGGTGCCGTACTCGGCGATCGGGATGTCTTGCTCGGCCGGGAGCGTGCACGGCATCGACGGGCTCCACAGGTATTCGTCGCCGAGCTTGGTGTAGACGAAGCGGTGGATCTCGTCGAGGCTCTCGAGCACCTTGGCCGGATCCGCCAGGGCTGGGGTGATGAACTCCAGCAGCGATTCGGAATAGTCGGTGGTGATCTGCTCGTTGGTCAGCGCCGAACCCAGGGCCTCGGGATGTGGGGTCTGGGCCAGGCGACCTTCGTCGGTCACGCGCAGGCATTCGCGCTCAATACCGTGCAGGCACTGCTTGAGCAGGGGGAGATTGGCGCCGAGCAGGCTCAGGCGGCGGTTGAGGAGTTCGCTCAAGATGTATTCCTTCACGCGTCAGTCGCCCCAATATGGGGGTAGGGATGACGGTCTACAAGGGTAGTTGGAAAAGGAACTGGCGTTGTCGCCTGGTTTGTCTGGGTTTTCAGCAGTGCCAGTGCCGGCTGGGGCCGCTTCGCAGCCCCGATATTCGATAACGCCGAAAATACCGCAGATAAGCCTTGGTGAGCTAGAGAACGGCGAAGGTTCCCTGCGCCTTGGCCACGAGCTTGTCGCCCTGGAATACGTCGGCGTCGACCACCAGCGTACGGCGCCCGGCGTGCAGCACACGGGCGGTGCACACGACTTCGCCATCACTGACGGCGCGCATGTAGTTGATCTTGCATTCGATGGTCACGCTCTGCTGATCGAAGCCATGGCTGGCCGAGCAGGCCAGGCCCATGGCGATGTCCACCAGGCTGAAGATCGCCCCGCCGTGCAGCTTCTGGCCGCGGTTGCGCAAGTGCGGCTCGAGGCCCAGGGCCACTTCTGCAAGGCCTGTTTCCAGGCGTTGCAGGCGGCAGCCCAGGAGCTGGCTGAAGGCGCTTTCGACGTATT
Source organism: Pseudomonas sp. NY15354 (assembly GCF_048068075.1). Taxonomy (NCBI): domain Bacteria; kingdom Pseudomonadati; phylum Pseudomonadota; class Gammaproteobacteria; order Pseudomonadales; family Pseudomonadaceae; genus Pseudomonas; species Pseudomonas sp. NY15354. The sequence continues at coordinate 11,743 of NZ_JBLUPV010000037.1, read as the reverse complement.
CGGCCGGGACGTCCATCACTTCTTCTTCAACTGCTTGGCGTTGGCGAACAGCGCGGCCATGGCATTGTTGGCCGGTGCGGCGGCGGTTTCACGTGGGCGCGGCGCCTGTTGCTGGCGGTTGCCGCCATTGCCGCGGTTGCCACCCCGGTTGCCTTCGACCTTCTCGCCCGGGGTGTCGCTCATGCGCATGGACAGGCCGACACGTTTGCGCGGGATGTCCACTTCCATGACCTTGACCTTGACCACGTCGCCGGCCTTGACCGCCTCGCGCGGGTCCTTGACGAACTTCTCCGACAGCGCCGAGATGTGGACCAGGCCATCCTGGTGCACGCCGATGTCGACGAAGGCGCCGAAGTTGGTGACGTTGGTCACCACGCCTTCGAGGATCATGCCTGGCTCCAGGTCCTTGAGGTCCTCGACGCCTTCCTGGAAGGTGGCGGTCTTGAACTCAGGGCGCGGGTCACGACCTGGCTTGTCCAGCTCCTGGAGGATGTCGGTGACGGTCGGCAGGCCGAAGGTCTCGTCGGTGAACTTCTTGGGGTCCAGGCGCTTGAGGAAGCCGCTGTCGCCAATCAGCGAACGGATGTCGCGGTCGGTGTCGGCGGCGATGCGTTGCACCAGCGGGTAGGCCTCCGGGTGCACCGCCGAGGCGTCCAGCGGGTTGTCGCCGTTCATCACGCGCAGGAAGCCTGCAGCTTGTTCGAAGGTCTTCTCGCCCAGGCGGCTGACCTTTTTCAGCGCCGCACGGGTGGCGAACGGGCCGTTGGCGTCGCGGTGGGCGACGATGTTCTGGGCCAGGGTGGCGTTCAGGCCGGAGATGCGGGTCAGCAGCGCCACGGAAGCGGTGTTGACGTCGACGCCCACGGCGTTCACGCAGTCCTCGACCACGGCATCCAGGCCGCGCGCCAGCTTTACCTGCGACACGTCATGCTGGTATTGGCCGACACCGATGGATTTGGGGTCGATCTTCACCAGCTCGGCCAGTGGGTCCTGCAGGCGACGGGCGATGGAGACCGCGCCGCGGATCGAGACGTCCAGGTCCGGGAATTCGCGGGCAGCCAGCTCAGAGGCCGAATACACCGACGCGCCGGCTTCGGAAACCATGATCTTGGTGATCTTCAGGGCCGGGTATTTCTTCACCAGTTCGATGATCAGCTTGTCGCTCTCGCGGCTGGCGGTGCCGTTGCCGATGGCGATCAGTTCCACCGAGTGCTTGGCGCACAGGGCGGCGAGAATGGAAATGGTGCGGTCCCAGTCGTTCTTCGGTGCATGCGGGTAGACCGTGGTGTGGTCCAGCAGCTTGCCGGTGGCATCGACCACCGCGACCTTGCAGCCGGTACGCAGGCCTGGGTCGAAGCCCAGGGTGGCGCGAGGGCCTGCCGGTGCGGCCAGCAGCAGGTCGTGCAGGTTATGGGCGAAGACGTTGATCGCCTCGCTCTCGGCATTGTCGCGCAGCTCGCCGAACAGGTCGGTTTCAAGGTGGGTGTAGAGCTTGACCTTCCAGGTCCAGCGCACCACTTCGGCCAGCCATTTGTCGGCCGGGCGATTGCGGTTTTCCAAGCCAAAATGGCTGCCGATCATCAGTTCGCACGGGTGCAGGGTGCCTGGCAGTTCCTCGCCGACCTTCAGCGATGCGCTAAGTACGCCTTCGTTGCGGCCTCGGAAGATCGCCAGGGCGCGGTGCGACGGCACGCTGCGCAGCAGTTCGTCATGGGCGAAGTAGTCGCGGAACTTGGCGCCTTCCTCTTCCTTGCCAGCTACCACGCGGGCGCTGAGCACCGACTCCTGCTTGAGGAAACCGCGTAGCTTGTCGAGCAGGGCGGCGTCTTCGGCGAAGCGCTCCATGAGGATGTACTTGGCGCCTTCCAAGGCGGCCTTGACGTCGGCCACGCCCTTGTCGGCATCGACGAAGCTCGCCGCTTCGGTTTCCGGGGTCAGTTGCGGGTCATTGAGCAGGCCGTCGGCCAGTTCGCCCAGACCGGCTTCCAGGGCGATCTGGCCCTTGGTGCGGCGCTTTTGCTTGTAGGGCAGGTAGAGGTCTTCCAGGCGGGTCTTGGTGTCGGCCAGTTTGATCTCGCGGGCCAGCTCCGGGGTCAGCTTGCCCTGCTCCTCGATGCTGGCCAGGATGCTGGCGCGCCGCTCGTCGAGCTCTCGCAGGTAGCGCAGGCGCTCCTCCAGGTGGCGCAGCTGGGTGTCATCCAGGCTACCGGTCACTTCCTTTCGGTAACGGGCGATGAAGGGCACCGTCGAGCCTTCGTCCAACAGGGCCACGGCCGCCTCGACCTGCTGCGGGCGAACGCCCAGTTCCTCGGCGATACGGCTGTTGATGCTGTCCATGAGAACCACCTGACAAATAGTGAGTGCTGGAGGCCGCGAGGGGGCATTCAGGCCCGGCGGCGCTGGGTGAAAGCGGCGCATTATACCCATCGTGCCGGGCTTGGGGTGATGGCGCTGGGCCAGCCATGCCCCGGCGGGAACTGGCGCCAGGGGAAAAATCTGCTAACAATGCACACGGCACGCATTGTCATGGCTACGCCATAATGCGCGGCGATATCAAAGGAGTTATTCATGACCAGCACCGCAAATACCGCTGAAGGCGAGAAGATTCTCATCGTCGATGACGATCCGGGGCTGAGCAGCCTGCTGGAACGTTTCTTCACCAGCAAGGGCTATCGCGCCCGCGCGGTGCCCAATACCGAACAGATGGACCGCCTACTGGCCCGTGAGGTCTTCAACCTCGTGGTGCTCGACCTGATGCTGCCCGGCGAGGATGGCCTCTCCGCCTGCAACCGCCTGCGCAAGGCCAACAACCAGATCCCGATCATCATGCTGACCGCCAAGGGCGACGAACTCAGCCGTATCAAGGGCCTGGAGCTGGGCGCTGACGACTACCTGGGCAAACCGTTCAACCCGGACGAGCTGATGGCGCGGGTCAAGGCCGTGCTGCGTCGCCAGACCCCGAGCGTCCCCGGCGCCCCTGGCAGCGAGGACGAGACCGTCACCTTCGGCGACTACGAACTGTCGCTGGCCACGCGCGAACTCAAGCGCGGCGATGAAGTGCACATGCTGACCACCGGCGAGTTCGCCGTGCTCAAGGCCCTGGTGATGCATGCCCGCGAGCCACTGACCCGCGACAAACTGATGAACCTGGCCCGTGGCCGCGAGTGGGATGCCCTGGAGCGCTCCATCGACGTCCAGATTTCGCGCCTGCGCCGCATGATCGAGCCGGACCCTTCCAAGCCGCGCTATATCCAGACCGTGTGGGGTGTCGGCTACGTCTTCGTGCCGGACGGAAACGCCAGCAAATGAACATGAGCCTGCAGGCTTGCCATCACGCACCAGGGCGACCCGATGGGGTCGCCCTATTTGCGTCTGGATCAGGCCTGCACCCTGTCGAGCCCCGCCCGTGAGCGCAGCGCAGTAGTTGTCCAGATGAAAACGCCTCTTTGGTTCCCGCAAAGCTTCTTCGCCCGCACCCTCTGGCTGGTGCTGATCGTCGTCCTGTTCTCCAAGGCCCTGACGCTGGTGTACCTGCTGATGAACGAGGACGTACTGGTCGATCGCCAGTACAGCCATGGCGTGGCGCTCACGCTACGCGCCTATTGGGCCGCCGACGAAGAAAACCGCGACAAGATCGCGGAGGCGGCGGGGTTGATCCGGGTCACCGGCTCCGGTGTCCCGGAGGGGGAGCAGCATTGGCCGTACAGCGAGATCTACCAGCGCCAGATGCAGGCCGAACTGGGCGATGACACCGAGGTGCGGCTGCGCATTCACGCGCCGCCTGCCTTGTGGGTCAACGCGCCGAGCCTGGGCCCGGGTTGGCTGAAGGTACCGTTGTATCCCCACCCGCTGAGGGGGCAGAAGATCTGGAACGTGCTGGGTTGGTTCCTGGCCATCGGTTTGTTGTCCACCGCATCGGCGTGGATCTTCGTGCGTCAGCTCAACCAGCCGCTCAAGCGATTGGTATTCGCCGCCCGGCAATTGGGCCAGGGGCGCAGCGTGCGCTTGCCGATCAGCGACACACCGAGCGAGATGACCGAGGTGTACCGGGCCTTCAACCAGATGGCCGAAGATGTCGAGCAGGCCGGACGTGAGCGTGAACTCATGCTGGCGGGGGTTTCCCATGACTTGCGCACCCCGCTGACCCGTCTGCGCCTGTCGTTGTCCTTGATGGCCAACGACAGCGAACTGACTGACGACATGGTCCGCGACATCGAGGACATGGACGCGATTCTCGACCAGTTCCTGGCGTTCATACGCGATGGTCGGGACGAGCCCGTTGAAGAGGTGGACCTGGGCGCGCTGGTGCGTGAAGTGGTGGCGCCCTACAACCAGCCAGAGGAGCGGGTGCGCCTGTGCCTGGAGCCGATCCCGCCGTTCCCGCTACGTCGGGTGTCGCTCAAGCGCATGCTGGGGAACCTGATCGGCAATGCCTTGCATCACGCTGGCAAGGGGGTCGAAGTGGCGGCCTACGTTTCGGGGGATCAGAGTGCGCCCTATGTGGTGCTTAGCGTGCTGGACCGAGGGGCAGGTATCGACGAGTCGGAGCTGGAGACCATCTTCAACCCATTCATTCGCGGGGATCGTGCCCGAGGAGGCAAAGGCACCGGGCTGGGGCTGGCGATCGTCAAGCGGATCGCGGCCCAGCACGGCGGCAATGTCGAGTTGCGCAATCGCTCCGGAGGCGGCATCGAAGCGCGGGTAAGGCTGCCGTTGGGGCTGCTGTTGCCGCGTAACGCCGTCTGAGTTTTACGGGCCGCGTTGGCCTGTTCGGGGGAAATCGGGGCGCCGAACCGGCGCTTCGATCTACCCGCGAAGCGGTTCAGCCCTTGCCTTTGGTCCGGGTCTGGTTCGGCCCGCCGTTCTTCTCCAGATGTTCGATGATCATCCCGGCCACGTCTTTGCCGGTCGTGACTTCGATTCCCTCCAGCCCGGGCGAAGAGTTCACCTCCATCACCAACGGTCCGTGATTGGAGCGCAGGATATCCACCCCCGCCACGCTCAAGCCCATGACCTTGGCCGCGCGAATGGCGGTCATGCGCTCTTCGGGAGTGATCTTGATCAAGCTGGCCACGCCGCCGCGATGCAGATTGGAGCGAAACTCGCCAGGTTTGGCCTGGCGCTTCATCGATGCGATCACCTTGTCGCCGACGACGAAGCAGCGGATGTCCGCACCGCCCGCCTCCTTGATGTACTCCTGGACCATGATGTTCTGCTTCAGGCCCATGAACGCCTCGATCACCGACTCGGCAGCCTTGGTGGTTTCGCATAGCACCACACCGATGCCCTGGGTGCCTTCGAGCACCTTGATCACCAAGGGGGCACCATTGACCATCTGGATCAGGTCGGGGATGTCGTCCGGTGAGTGGGCGAAACCTGTGATCGGCAGGCCGATGCCACGACGCGACAGCAGCTGCAGGGAGCGCAGCTTGTCGCGCGAACGGGCGATGGCTACCGATTCGTTGAGGGGATAGACGCCCATCATCTCGAACTGGCGCAGCACCGCACAGCCATAGAAAGTGACAGAGGCTCCAATGCGCGGGATGACCGCATCGAAACCTTCCAGCGGCTTGCCACGATAGTGGATCTGAGGCTTGTGGCTGGCGATGTTCATGTATGCACGCAGGGTATCGATCACCACCATCTCGTGGCCACGCTGGGTACCGGCTTCGACCAGACGGCGGGTGGAATACAGACGCGGATTGCGCGACAGCACAGCGATCTTCATGCAGCACCTGTGACAGGGGAAAGGGTGGCTGGAAAAGCCGGTTTGTCCTGAACGTATTTCAGGCCAGGGTTGACCACCAACTGGCCATGGATCAACGCCTTGGAGCCGAGCAACAGGCGATAGCGCATGTTCTTGCGACAGGCCAGGGTGAATTCCACTTCCCAGACCCGGTCGCCCAGCGCCAGTGGCGTGCGGATCACATAGCGGACCTGGGCCTGGCCGTTGGAACTCTTGATGGTCTTCATCGTGACCAGGGGCGCCTCGCAGCGGCGGTGGCGCAACTGCACCACCGAGCCCAGATGGGCGGTGAAACGCACCCACGGCTGGCCGTCGCGCTCGAAGGGTTCGACGTCCGTGGCATGCAGGCTGGAGGTGCTGGCGCCGGTATCGATCTTGGCGCGCAGGCCCGCCAGACCGAGGTCGGGCAGAGCGACCCACTCGCGCAGGCCGATTACAGTCAGATGGTCAAATGTCTTCACGAAACACGCCCTGCGGATGAGGTGGTGAACTGTAAGCACGGCACGGACTTTTTGCATCCGCAAGTTACGGTAGTACAGTTCCGTGAAAGACAGAGTTCGAGGTAACGGGATGGCCCATAAAGCGGAAGAAGACGACAAAGTGCGCCTGGATAAATGGCTTTGGGCGGCGCGGTTCTACAAGACGCGCGCGCTGGCCAAGGCGGCCATCGAAAGTGGCAAGGTGCATTGCCGGGGTGAGCGCTGCAAGCCGGGCAAGGAGCCTCGGGTGGGTGACGAATTCGTGCTGCGTACGGGATTCGATGAACGCACCGTGGTGGTCAAGGCATTGTCGGATGTGCGCCGTGGCGCGCCGCAGGCGCAGACCCTGTACGAAGAGACTGAAGAAAGCGTTCGGCGCCGTGAGCAGGCGGCCGAGATGCGCAAGGCCGGCGCGATCGGTGTGACCACCGATGGGCGACCGACCAAGAAGCAGCGGCGTCAGATTCATCAGTTACACGGCAGCTATGAATGAGTGGGGGCCGTGTAACGGCCCCGAAGACCATTCAGGCCATGCGAACGACGCTCATCCTGCCCACCAGGGGCAATTGCGCCAGCCACCCGAACAGGGGCGCAGTCCAGCGCAGTAACGCCGCGCTGGCCTTGGCCGCCAGCGGCGTGTGGCAGCTCCAGCCCAGGGCCAGCACGGCCATCAGCAATCCGCCGATATAGTCGTCTTGGCCCCAGTGAGCGCCCGCCACCAGGCGCGGCAGCATGAACAGCACGGCCAGGCCCCAGATCACCAGCCGCTGTACCAGGCCTCGGCTGAACAGGCTCATGAACAGCGCCCAGATCAACAGCACCGAGGCGTGATCGCCCGGAAAACTCTGGCTGGAGCGGTCCTTGAGTTCCCACTTGGCTTCCAGGTTCGGGTAGTAGTCGCTCAGATGGACTACGTTGTCGAAGACCATCGATGGGCTGTTGTGTTGCCAGCCCATGAGCGCCACCCACTTGGAAAACAGCACGCGAACCACCACTAAGAGGAAAAGCGTGACCAGAAAGCCAAAGAGGGCTTCGCGCACCTGAGTTGCCTTGAACACCCAATTACCCCGGATCAACAGGGCTAAGAGGATCAGGCCGACGACAATATCGAAAGGACGCAGGCTGCCGACGGTCCAGATGTATCGCCAGGCGGTATTGTCGGCCAAAGGTGCATTGAGGCTGTGGAACAGCCACTCGTCTAAAGTCAGGCACAGGATCTGGCCAAAAGGCCATAACCAGAAACACAGTAGAGCAACGGGCAGCAGGGTACAGGCTACCAGGGGTCCCCAGGACCACCTTGCTTGGAACAGTGGTCGATTGTCCATAAAATACCTCTATTACCAGCGGGGTTAAGAGCGTCTCGTGGACGCTCTGCCACGGGAGTCGTAATTCCCTGTAACCATTTTGTCATCATTTTCAGATAGCCAAAACCTATGAGCGATTTGCCGGATACCGACTTCACCCAACGCTTCATCTTCGACGACCGTGATATCCGCGGCGAGTGGGTGGCGCTCGAACAGAGCTACGCCGAAGTGCTGGCCCGTCATCCTTACCCTCAACCGGTCGCCGCGCTGCTCGGCGAACTGATGGCCGCCACTGCATTGCTGGTGGGCGCACTCAAGTTCGACGGCCTACTGGTGCTTCAGGCGCGCTCTCAGGGGCCGATCCCGCTGTTGATGGTCGAGTGCTCCAGCGATCGCGACATCCGCGGTATGGCGCGTTATGAGGCGGACCAGATTCCTGCTGACGCCACTCTGGCGCAGCTGATGCCCGACGGGCACCTGACCTTGACCATCGATCCGATCAAGGGCCAGCGCTACCAGGGCACCGTGGACCTCGATGGTGCCAATCTGTCGGAATGCTTCACCAACTACTTTGTCCAGTCGCAGCAGCTCAACACGCGCTTCTGGCTCGACGCCAACGGTGGCAAGGCCCGTGGCCTGCTGCTGCAGCAATTGCCGGTCGATCGTGAACGCGACGAAGAGGAGCGCGAAGGCAGCTGGCAGCATGTCGTGGCCCTGGCAGGCACCCTCAAACCCGAGGAGTGGGCACTGGACAACGAAACCCTGCTGCACCGCCTCTACCATGAGGATGCCGTGCGTCTGTTCGACATCGAGCCACTGCGCTTCCATTGCAGCTGCTCGCGCGAGCGTTCCGGCAATGCGTTGGTCAGCCTCGGCGAGGAGGATGCCAAGGCGCTGGTGGAGGAATGCGGTGGCAAGGTCGAGATCGATTGCCAGTTCTGCAACGAGCGCTACTTCTTCGATGCGAGCGATGTAGCGCAATTGTTTGCAGGTGGTGGCACCGAGGCACCGTCAGATACTCAGCACTGAAACGCTTCACTACAGGAGAAACTCCTGTCGAATTGCGCAAAAGCGCAGTTCTGACAGGAGGGGCCTACTTTTTTTGGGCTTTTCTGGCATAATCCGGCCACTTTTTTCGCTGTAGTAGTTTGAAATAGACAACTACAAAACGTTTGGAGCACTCGGCCTTGGGCCGGATGGGGTATCTCATGACGCAAGCCAACAACACCGTGTACACCGACCTGACCGTCGATGAGCTGGTAAAAGAAGCGCTGTCCCGCGGTGAAGGCGAGCTGGCCGATACTGGCGCACTGGTTGTGAAAACCGGTCATCGTACCGGCCGTTCGCCGGCTGACCGTTTCATCGTCGACGAGCCCAGCACCTCCGGTGCCATTGCCTGGGGTCCGATCAACCGCAAATTCCCGGCTGACAAGTTCGATGCTCTGTGGGCTCGCGTCGAGGCGTTCAACAACGCCCAAGAGCACTTCGTTTCCCACGTCCACGTAGGCGCTGCCGCCGAGCACTACCTGGCGGTCAAGATGACCACCCAGACTGCCTGGCAGAACCTGTTCGGCCGTTGCCTGTTCATCAACCCGGCCCAGTACAACCCGGCTGGCCGTGAAGAATGGCAAGTGCTCAACGTCGCCAATTTCGAGTGCGTTCCAGAGCGTGACGGCACCAACTCCGATGGTTGCGTCATCATCAACTTCGCCCAGAAGAAAGTGCTGATCGCTGGCATGCGTTACGCCGGTGAAATGAAAAAAGCCATGTTCTCTGTGCAGAACTTCCTGCTGCCGGCTGCCGACGTGCTGCCGATGCACTGCGCCGCCAACATCGGCGAAGCAGGCGATGTGACCCTGTTCTTCGGCCTGTCCGGCACTGGCAAGACCACCCTGTCGGCTGACGAGAGCCGCTACCTGATCGGTGACGACGAGCACGGCTGGGGCGAAGGCGTTGTCTTCAACATCGAAGGCGGCTGCTACGCCAAGTGCATCGACCTGTCCGAGAAGAACGAGCCGGTCATCTGGAAAGCCATCAAGCATGGCGCTGTGCTGGAAAACGTCGTGCTCGACGATGCCAAGCACGCCGACTACGCTGATGGCAGCCTGACCCAGAACAGCCGCGCCGCCTACCCGCTGGAGCACGTCGAGAAGCGTTCCGAGAAGAACCTGGGCGGCGAGCCGAACGCGGTCATCTTCCTGACTTGCGACCTGACTGGCGTTCTGCCTCCGGTTTCGATCCTGAACAACGAGCAGGCGGCCTACCATTTCCTGTCCGGCTACACCGCGCTGGTCGGTTCCACTGAAATGGGTTCGGGCGGCGGCATCAAGTCGACCTTCTCCACCTGCTTCGGCGCTCCGTTCTTCCCGCGTCCGGCTGGCGAGTACGCCGAACTGCTGATCAAGCGCATCAAGGGCTTCGGCTCCAAGGTCTACCTGGTCAACACTGGCTGGACCGGCGGTGGCTACGGCGTTGGCAAGCGCTTCAGCATTCCGACCACCCGCGCCGTGATCGCTGCGATCCAGAGCGGTGCCTTGATCGGTGCCGAGACCGAGCACTTGGACATCATCAACCTGGACGTGCCGAAGGCCGTTCCGGGCGTCGAGACCGTCCTGCTCAACCCACGCAACACCTGGGCTGACTCGGCTGCCTACGACGAGGCCGCCAAAGGCCTGGCCAATCTGTTCATCGAGAACTTCAAGAAGTTCGAAGTCTCCGAGGCCATCAAGGCCGCTGGCCCGCAGCTGTAAGCTCGCCAGCACGGATAAAAAAGCCGCCCCTAGGGGCGGCTTTTTTGTTTCTGGTCCTGAGCCGATGGTATGGTCGCTGGAGCAATCGAGGGCTTGTCCGGTGATTGGGCTGCTGGGCAGCCCAACTGCTCCTAATGACGGCCGCAACCTCCACTCGCGTAACCAAGCCTGGGTAACCTATGACCGAATCCCCTCAGCGCAGCCATTTCAACCATTTCCACCCCATCCTCACGCGTCCCCAGGACAACGACGTCAACGGCCATATCGCCGGTTCGACGGTGCACGGCTACTTCGAGACCGCGATCCAAGCCTTTCTCGTCGAGCAGGCCGAGCTGGACCTGCGTGACGGCGAGCTGGCGGGTGTGGTGATCAGTGCTGCAGCGCAGTTCTATGCGCTGCCGGGCTTTCCAGATGTGCTTGAAGTGGGTTTGGGCGTGACACGCCTGGCAGGGAGTACGGTGGAGTACCGCCTGGCGCTGTTTCGTCCCGGCGAGCCGCAAGCCTGCGCGGCGGGGACGGTGGTGCAGGTGTTCGTGGAGCGTGCCTCCGGCAGCCCGGTGACCTTTCCTGATGCACTGCAGGTGTCTCTGGCGGGCTTGCAGCTCAACGACTGAGCATCAACAGCGACACAAACGAAAAGGCCCTGCCGATCAGGGCAGGGCCTTTGCTTGACTGAATGATCAGTCGTCGTAACGCCAGTGGCGCTTGTGCTTGCGGTGGCCGTAGTGGTGGCCACGGTCCCAGTGACGGCGGTCGTCGTAGTCGCGACGGTAGCGGCGTTCGTGACGCTCGTCATCGTCGGCCTTGTTGCCCAGATAGTTACCCAGGGCACCACCGGCACCGCCGCCTGCGGCTGCACCGATGTAGCTACCGGTGGTGCCGCCCACCGAGCGACCGACTACGTTACCGCCGGCAGCGCCCAGTGCGCCACCGATGGCGGCCTCACCGCGCTGACGCTTGTCGGCACCCAGGGCACCACCGGCCGCGCCGCCCAGGCCGGCACCGATGGCGCCGCCGGTGCTACCACCGATGGAGTTGCCTACTACGGAGCCGAGTACCCCACCCAATGCGCCGCCAATGCCGGCCTCGGTATTGCCACCGGCCATGGCAACGCCGCTGAGCAAGCTGAAAGACAACAACAGAATCGAGGAGTACTTCTTCATCAAGAGAGCCTCATAGGGATGACGAGGCGAATGTGAGGCTCGGCGAGGCGGCTGGCAATTGAAATCCGACGAGTAGCACGACTTGTACACAATTCTCTAACTTCTTGTTTTTTCGGTGAAACTTTATTGAATTTCGCTTGTCTGAAGCTACTTGAGACGAAGCCCTGGCCCTTGCGGACAGGGCTTTTTTAAGGTTCTTCACGGAATCCCGGGAAAGACAGAAACAAGAACGCCGGTTTGATGGATGATGTTCGTGCGAGCAAACACATCTACAAACCGGCGTTCTTGTGCACGATATTAA